>NZ_JBITDJ010000020.1:0-131517 GCF_044454085.1 Streptomyces sp. NPDC051569 | reverse complement strand
CGGGGCCCTCCGGGCGCTTCCCTTCGGTGTTTCATTTTGTTCTGTACTTCGTGTTCCCGACTCTATCAGATGCTTTTCGCTTCCGACTTCCTCGGTGCTTTCCAGGTTCTCGCTTTCGCGTTTCCCTTTCCGGCGGTTCCGACTCTACCAGATTCATTTGGCTGTTCTTGCCGCTTGAATTCCGGTGGCCTTCGGAGGGCCTTTGCCTTTCGGCGCTGTACAACTTTACCAAACTTTCGGAGCACTCCTGGCCACCTGGACGCCGGCCGGCGACCCGCTCTCCTCGCCAACCGCAGCAGCTGTCCGCCGCGCTCTGCCCGCACCACTTCCGCTCCCTCTCGCCTGCCGGCCACAAGGCCCGTGTGGGGCCCCCAGGCCCACCAGGCCGCCCGTCGTCGCCATCGCCGCACGGACGGGGACCGCGGACCTCCCGTACCCCCTCGCCCCTCCTCCACCAACGCAAAACAGGGGCCCCACACCACCGTCCTCGCGGACGGGGTGCGGGGCCCCTGCTGGATGCTCCGAGGAGCTACCAGGTCAGATCAGCAATTACTTGTTGATCTTGGTGACCTGGCCGGCGCCGACGGTCCGGCCACCCTCACGGATGGCGAACTTGAGGCCCTCCTCCATGGCGACGGGCTGGATCAGCTCGACGGTCATGACGGTGTTGTCGCCCGGCATGACCATCTCGGTGCCCTCGGGGAGGGTCACGACGCCGGTCACGTCCGTGGTACGGAAGTAGAACTGCGGGCGGTAGTTGTTGAAGAAGGGGGTGTGACGGCCACCCTCGTCCTTCGACAGGATGTAGGCCTGGGCCTCGAAGCTGGTGTGCGGCGTAACCGAACCCGGCTTGATGATGACCTGGCCGCGCTCGACGTCCTCGCGCTTGATGCCACGGAGGAGCAGACCGACGTTCTCGCCCGCCTGGCCCTCGTCGAGCAGCTTGCGGAACATCTCGATGCCGGTGACCGTGGTGGTGGTCTTCTCGGTCTTGATACCGACGATGTCGACGGTCTCGTTGACCTTGAGGACACCACGCTCGATGCGACCGGTGACGACGGTGCCACGACCGGTGATCGTGAAGACGTCCTCGATCGGCATCAGGAACGGCTTGTCGACGTCGCGCTCGGGCTGCGGGATCGACTCGTCGACGGCGGCCATGAGGTCCAGAACAGTCTGGCCCCACTCCTTGTCGCCCTCGAGCGCCTTGAGCGCCGAGACCTTGACGACCGGAAGGTCGTCGCCCGGGAACTCGTACTCGGAGAGGAGCTCACGAACCTCGAGCTCGACGAGCTCCAGGATCTCCTCGTCGTCCACCATGTCGGCCTTGTTCAGGGCGACGACGATGTAGGGGACGCCGACCTGGCGGGCCAGGAGCACGTGCTCCTTGGTCTGCGGCATCGGGCCGTCGGTGGCGGCGACCACGAGGATGGCGCCGTCCATCTGCGCCGCACCCGTGATCATGTTCTTGATGTAGTCCGCGTGACCGGGGCAGTCGACGTGCGCGTAGTGACGCGACTCGGTCTGGTACTCGACGTGCGCGATCGAGATCGTGATACCGCGCTGGCGCTCCTCGGGAGCCTTGTCGATCTGGTCGAAGGCCGAGGCCTCGTTCAGGTCGGGGTACGCGTCATGCAGCACCTTGGTAATGGCGGCCGTGAGGGTCGTCTTACCGTGGTCGATGTGACCGATGGTGCCGATGTTGACGTGCGGCTTAGTCCGCTCGAACTTCGCCTTCGCCACTGGGGTCCTCCTGGAGTGGTTCTGTACGCCTTACTCATCGGCGCCAGGTGATCTTTGCTGGAATGCCGGGGCCCGGGGGATCCACGCCGTGGTTCGGCGGGAATCCCCCAGAGCTTCCGGTGACAAGCCTAAAGCGTGAACTCGGAAGAGTTACTCGCCCTTGGCCTTCGCGATGATCTCCTCAGCGACGTTCCGGGGAACCTCGGCGTAGGAGTCGAACTGCATCGAGTAGCTTGCGCGACCCGAGGTCTTGCTGCGGAGGTCGCCGACGTAGCCGAACATCTCCGAGAGGGGCACGAGGCCCTTCACGACGCGAGCGCCGCTGCGCTCCTCCATGGCCTGGATCTGGCCACGGCGGGAGTTGAGGTCGCCGATGACATCGCCCATGTAGTCCTCGGGCGTGGTGACCTCGACGGCCATCATCGGCTCAAGGAGCACGGGGGACGCCTTGCGGGCACCCTCCTTGAACGCCTGCGAACCGGCGATCTTGAAGGCGAGCTCCGAGGAGTCGACCTCGTGGAAACCACCGTCGAGAAGGGTGACGCGGACGCCCACCATCTCGTAGCCGGCCAGGATGCCGAACCGCATGGCTTCCTGCGCGCCCGCGTCCACCGAGGGGATGTACTCACGGGGGATACGGCCACCGGTGACCTTGTTGACGAACTCGTAGTTCGCGTCGCCATCGGTGATCGGCTCAAGAGCGATCTGCACCTTCGCGAACTGGCCGGTACCACCAGTCTGCTTCTTGTGCGTGTAGTCGATGCGCTCGACGGTCTTGCGGATCGTCTCGCGGTACGCGACCTGCGGCTTGCCGACGTTCGCCTCGACGCGGAACTCGCGCCTCATGCGGTCGACGAGCACCTCGAGGTGAAGCTCACCCATACCACCGATGATGGTCTGGCCGGTCTCCTCGTCCGAGTGAACCTGGAAGGAGGGGTCCTCCTCCGAGAGACGCTGGATGGCAACACCCAGCTTCTCCTGGTCACCCTTGGACTTGGGCTCGATGGCGACCTGGATGACCGGCGCCGGGAAGTCCATGGACTCCAGGATCACCGGGTTCTTGTCGTCACACAGCGTCTCACCGGTGGTGGTCTGCTTCAGGCCCATGACGGCGACGATGTCACCGGCGCCCACCGACGCGATCTCCTCACGCTTGTTCGCGTGCATACGGTAGATCTTGCCGATGCGCTCCTTCTTGCCCTTGACCGAGTTCAGCACCGCGGTGCCGGCCTCAAGGCGGCCCGAGTAAACCCGGACGAAGGTGAGCTTGCCGAGGTGCGGGTCGCTCGCGATCTTGAAGGCGAGACCGGAGAACGGCTCGTCGTCGGACGGCTTGCGCTTGACGACGACCTCGGGGTCCTTGACGTCGTGGCCCTCGATGGCCTCGACGTCCAGGGGGGAAGGCAGGTAGCGCACAACGGCGTCGAGCAGGGGCTGGACACCCTTGTTCTTGAACGCCGTGCCGCAGAACACCGGGGTGACGGTGACGGAGTCGGCGCTGCCCTTGGACGCGAGGGTGATACGGCGGATCGCCGCGTAGAGCTGCTCCTCGGTGGGCTCCTGGCCCTCCAGGTACAGCTCCATCATCTCGTCGTCGTTCTCGGAGACGGCCTCAAGAAGCTTGGCGCGCCATTCCTGGGCAGCTTCCGTGTGCGTGTCCGGGATGTCGACGGTGTCGTACATCTCGCCCTTGGTGGCCTCGGCGGACCAGACAAGAGCCTTCATCGTCACGAGGTCGACGACGCCCTTGAAGTCCATCTCGGCACCGATCGGAAGCTGCATGACCAGCGGAACCGCACCGAGGCGGTCCACGATCATGTCGACGCAGCGGTGGAACTCCGCGCCGGTCCGGTCGAGCTTGTTCACGAAGCAGATGCGGGGTACGCCGTAACGGTCGGCCTGGCGCCACACCGTCTCGGACTGGGGCTCCACACCGGCGACACCGTCGAACACGGTGACGGCACCGTCGAGGACGCGGAGCGAACGCTCCACCTCGACCGTGAAGTCCACGTGACCCGGGGTGTCGATGATGTTGATGGTGTGGTCGACGTCCTCGAGCGGCCAGTGGCAGGTCGTCGCGGCGGACGTGATGGTGATGCCGCGCTCCTGCTCCTGCTCCATCCAGTCCATCGTGGCAGCGCCGTCGTGGACCTCACCGATCTTGTAGCTCACACCGGTGTAAAACAGGATGCGCTCGGTGGTCGTCGTCTTGCCCGCGTCGATGTGGGCCATGATCCCGATATTGCGGACCTTGGCCAGGTCAAGCGAAGTGGTGGCCATATGGCTCAGTCTTCTCTCGGTCTCGATGTGGGTAGCGACTACCAGCGGTAGTGCGCGAAGGCCTTGTTGGACTCGGCCATCTTGTGCGTGTCCTCACGCTTCTTGACCGCAGCGCCGAGGCCGTTGGAGGCGTCGAGCAGCTCGTTCATGAGGCGTTCGGTCATGGTCTTCTCGCGACGGGCGCGGGAGTAACCCACGACCCAGCGCAGAGCGAGGGTGGACGCGCGACCGGGCTTGACCTCGATCGGCACCTGGTAGGTGGCGCCACCGACACGACGGGACTTGACCTCAAGCGTGGGCTTGACGTTCTCAAGCGCGCGCTTCAGCGTGATGACCGGGTCGTTGCCGGTCTTCTCGCGGAGGCCTTCCATGGCGCCGTACACGATCCGCTCGGCAGTGGAACGCTTGCCGTTGAGCAGGATCTTGTTGATCAGCGAGGTGACAAGAGGAGAACCGTAGACCGGGTCGATGATGACCGGGCGCTTCGGGGCGGGGCCCTTACGAGGCATTCTTACTTCTCCTTCTTGGCGCCGTAGCGGCTGCGGGCCTGCTTGCGGTTCTTGACACCCTGGGTGTCGAGAGAGCCGCGGATGATCTTGTAACGAACACCAGGCAGGTCCTTCACACGGCCGCCACGCACGAGCACGATCGAGTGCTCCTGCAGGTTGTGTCCCTCACCCGGGATGTAGGCCGTGACCTCGATGCCGGAGGTCAGACGCACACGCGCGACCTTCCGCAGTGCCGAGTTCGGCTTCTTCGGGGTGGTCGTGAACACGCGCGTGCAGACGCCACGACGCTGAGGGGAACCCTCAAGTGCGGGCGTCTTGTTCTTCTCGACCTTGTCCTGCCGGCCCTTCCGGACCAGCTGCTGGATCGTAGGCACTACTTCTCCGGTTTCTGTGTGCCGATCGTAAAACTAACCTGGAACATCGCCGACCCACGCGGTCGGGTGTGTCGAATGCTGCATGGCCCCGCGAAAAAACGGGGAGGGTGCAGATCACGGTGGCCAGTACTCGAACTCCGCATGCGGCAGAGGACACGCACAGGAGCCCAGGCACACCCCAGGCACAAGGTCTGAGCGTACCTACCTCATCGACTCCGGTCAAAACAAATGCCGTGCACCCCGACACGCCGGGCTCCCCCGGCGACGACCGCGTCGCGCCAACTGGCCCCGGTGGCCTGCCGTAAGGCCGCGAAGCCTCCCCCGGCCCCCCGTGCCGGCCCCGTGCGATCCGCCCGCCTGTGGCCACTGTCACACGCTGCCGGAAGCCCGAAGGGCGGCCACCCCCACGGGGTGACCGCCCTTCGGTCGTTCAAGCGACTCGCTTACTGGTTGTACGGACCGTAGTCGTAGTCCTCCAGCGGGACGGCCTGGCCGGAGCCGGTGCCGAACGGCGAGTAGTCGATGTCGTCGTAGCCGACGGCCGAGTACATCGCGGCCTTGGCTTCCTCGGTCGGCTCGACCCGGATGTTGCGGTAGCGGGACAGACCCGTACCGGCCGGGATGAGCTTACCGATGATGACGTTCTCCTTGAGGCCGATCAGGGAGTCCGACTTGGCGTTGATCGCCGCGTCGGTGAGGACCCTGGTCGTCTCCTGGAAGGACGCCGCCGACAGCCACGACTCGGTGGCCAGCGAGGCCTTGGTGATACCCATCAGCTGCGGACGGCCGGAGGCCGGGTGGCCGCCTTCCGTGACCACACGACGGTTCTCGGTCTCGAACTTCGAGCGCTCGACGAGCTCGCCCGGCAGGAGCTCCGCGTCGCCGGACTCGATGATCGTCACACGGCGGAGCATCTGCCGGATGATGATCTCGATGTGCTTGTCGTGGATCGACACGCCCTGCGAGTTGTAGACCTTCTGGACTTCGCCGACCAGGTGGACCTGGACCGCGCGCTGACCGAGGATGCGCAGCACGTCGTGCGGGTTGGTGGCACCCACGGTGAGCTTCTGGCCCACCTCGACGCGGTCGCCGTCGTTGACGAGCAGACGCGCGCGCTTCGAGATCGGGAACGGCGTCTCTTCGCTGCCGTCGTCGGGGGTGACGACGAGCTTCTTGGTCTTCTCGGTCTCCTCGATGCGGACGTGACCGGCCGCCTCGGAGATCGGGGCGACACCCTTGGGCGTACGAGCCTCGAAGAGCTCGACGACACGGGGCAGACCCTGGGTGATGTCGTCACCGGCCACACCACCGGTGTGGAAGGTACGCATCGTCAGCTGGGTACCGGGCTCACCGATGGACTGGGCGGCGATGATGCCGACCGCCTCACCGATGTCGACCAGCTTGCCGGTGGCCAGCGAGCGGCCGTAGCAGAAGGCACAGGTGCCGACCGCGGACTCGCAGGTCAGGACCGAACGGGTCTTGACCTCCTCGACGCCGGCCTTGACGACGGCGTCGATCAGGACATCGCCCAAGTCGACATTTGCCGGCGCGATGACCTTGCCGTCGACGACGACGTCCTCGGCGAGCATGCGCGCGTACACGGACGTCTCGACGTCCTCCGCCTTGCGCAGCACACCGTCGGCGCCGCGCTCGGCGATCCGCAGCTTCAGACCGCGGTCGGTGCCGCAGTCCTCCTCGCGGATGATGACGTCCTGCGAGACGTCCACCAGACGACGGGTGAGGTAACCCGAGTCGGCGGTACGCAGGGCGGTGTCGGCCAGACCCTTACGGGCACCGTGGGTGGAGATGAAGTACTCCAGCACGGACAGACCTTCACGGAAGGACGCCTTGATCGGACGCGGGATCGTCTCGTTCTTGGCGTTGGACACCAGACCACGCATACCGGCGATCTGACGCATCTGCATCATGTTTCCGCGAGCACCCGAGTTGACCATCATGGAGACCGGGTTGGTCTTCGGGAAGTTCGCGTTCATCGCCTCGGCAACCTCGTTGGTCGCCTTGGTCCAGATCGCGATGAGCTCCTGGGTGCGCTCTTCCTTGGTGATCAGACCGCGCTCGTACTGCTTCTGGACCTTCTCGTCCAGCGCCTCGTAACCCTTGACGATCGCCTTCTTCGCCTCAGGCACGACGATGTCGGAGATGGCCACGGTGACACCGGAGCGGGTCGCCCAGAAGAAGCCGGCCGCCTTCAGGTTGTCGAGCGTCGCCGCCACGATGACCTTGGGGTAGCGCTCGGCCAGGTCGTTGACGATCTCGGAGAGCTGCTTCTTGCCCACCGAGTAGTCGACGAACGGGTAGTCCTCGGGCAGCAGCTCGTTGAAGAGCGCGCGGCCCAGAGTCGTACGCAGCCGGAACGGGTCGCCCTGCTGCCACTCGACGGCGGTGCCGTCGGTGTCGGCCTCCTCGCTCACCGGCGGGGTCCAGCCGCGCGGCGGGATGGTACCCACCGGGAAGCGGATGTCGACCTTCGCCTGGAGCGAGAGCTCCCGGTTGTCGAACGCCATGGTCGCCTCGGCGGTGGAGCCGAAGGACCGGCCCTCGCCGATGACCTTGCGCTCTTCCTCGTCGGTCGTGAGGAAGAAGAGACCGAGCACCATGTCCTGGGTCGGCATGGTGACCGGACGGCCGTCGGCCGGCTTGAGGATGTTGTTCGAGGACAGCATCAGGATGCGGGCCTCGGCCTGCGCCTCCGCGGAGAGCGGCAGGTGGACGGCCATCTGGTCACCGTCGAAGTCCGCGTTGAACGCGGTGCAGACGAGCGGGTGGATCTGGATGGCCTTGCCCTCGACCAGCTGCGGCTCGAACGCCTGGATACCCAGACGGTGCAGGGTCGGCGCACGGTTCAGCAGCACCGGGTGCTCGGCGATGACCTCTTCGAGCACGTCGTACACGACCGTGCGGCCGCGCTCGACCATGCGCTTCGCCGACTTGATGTTCTGCGCGTGGTTCAGGTCCACCAGGCGCTTCATCACGAACGGCTTGAAGAGCTCCAGCGCCATGGCCTTCGGCAGACCGCACTGGTGCAGCTTGAGCTGCGGGCCGACGACGATCACGGAACGCGCCGAGTAGTCGACTCGCTTGCCGAGGAGGTTCTGACGGAAACGACCCTGCTTGCCCTTGAGCATGTCGCTCAGGGACTTCAGCGGGCGGTTACCGGGACCGGTCACCGGGCGACCGCGGCGGCCGTTGTCGAACAGCGCGTCGACGGCCTCCTGCAGCATCCGCTTCTCGTTGTTCACGATGATCTCGGGGGCACCGAGGTCAAGGAGACGCTTGAGGCGGTTGTTGCGGTTGATCACACGGCGGTACAGGTCGTTCAGGTCGGAGGTCGCGAAGCGGCCACCGTCCAGCTGCACCATCGGACGCAGGTCCGGCGGGATGACCGGCACGCAGTCCAGCACCATGCCCTTGGGGCTGTTGCTGGTCTGCAGGAACGCGGAGACGACCTTGAGGCGCTTGAGCGCACGGGTCTTCTTCTGGCCCTTGCCGGTACGGATGATCTCGCGGAGGCGCTCGGCCTCCTCGTTGAGGTCGAAGGACTCCAGGCGCTTCTGCAGCGCCGCGGCACCCATCGAACCGTCGAAGTACGTGCCGAAGCGGTCACGCAGCTCGCGGTAGAGCAGCTCGTCGCCCTCCAGGTCCTGGACCTTGAGGTTCTTGAAGCGGCTCCACACCTCGTCGAGGCGGTCGATCTCGCGCTGCGCACGGTCGCGCAGCTGCTTCATCTCCCGCTCGGCACCTTCGCGCACCTTGCGGCGCACGTCGGCCTTGGCGCCCTCGGCCTCCAGCTCGGCCAGGTCGGTCTCAAGCTTCTTGGCGCGTGCTTCGAGGTCGGAGTCGCGGCGGTTCTCGGTCTGCTGGCGCTCGACGGAGACGTGGGCCTCCAGCGACGGCAGATCGCGCGTGCGGCGCTCCTCGTCCACGAAGGTGATCATGTACGCGGCGAAGTAGATGACCTTCTCAAGGTCCTTCGGCGCGAGGTCGAGCAGGTATCCCAGACGGGACGGGACGCCCTTGAAGTACCAGATGTGGGTGACGGGAGCGGCGAGCTCGATGTGGCCCATCCGCTCACGGCGCACCTTGGCGCGCGTGACTTCGACGCCACAGCGCTCACAGATGATGCCCTTGAAGCGGACACGCTTGTACTTGCCGCAGTAGCACTCCCAGTCCCGGGTCGGACCGAAGATCTTCTCGCAGAAGAGTCCGTCCTTCTCGGGCTTGAGCGTGCGGTAGTTGATGGTCTCCGGCTTCTTCACTTCGCCGTGGGACCAGGTCCGGATGTCGTCCGCGGTGGCAAGGCCGATCCGCAGCTCGTCGAAGAAGTTGACGTCGAGCACTTGTCGTCAATCCCTCTTTCGGGGGTTCGAGCCCCTCGCGTTCAAGCGAGAAAATGGGGCACTTCAGCAATGGTCTGAACGGGTCCGGGGAGAGCCGGCCGGGTACGGGACCCGGCCGGCGAACCCGTCAGACCTCTTCGACGCTGCTCGGCTCTCGCCGGGACAGGTCGATACCGAGCTCCTCCGCCGCGCGGAAGACATCCTCGTCCGTGTCGCGCATCTCGATGGACATACCGTCCGAGGACAGCACCTCCACGTTGAGGCAGAGCGACTGCATTTCCTTGATGAGCACCTTGAAGGACTCGGGAATGCCGGGCTCGGGGATGTTCTCGCCCTTGACGATGGCCTCGTAGACCTTCACGCGGCCGGTCACGTCGTCGGACTTGATCGTCAGCAGCTCCTGGAGGGCGTACGCGGCGCCATAAGCCTCCAGCGCCCACACCTCCATCTCACCGAAGCGCTGACCGCCGAACTGGGCCTTACCACCCAGCGGCTGCTGGGTGATCATCGAGTACGGGCCGGTCGAACGAGCGTGCAGCTTGTCGTCGACCAGGTGGTGGAGCTTGAGGATGTACATGTACCCGATCGAGATCGGGTCCGGGAACGGCTCACCGGAGCGGCCGTCGAACATCCGGGCCTTACCGGAGCCCTTGACCATCCGCTCGCCGTCGCGGTTCGGGATCGTCGACTCGAAGAGACCGGAGATCTCGTCCTCGCGGGCGCCGTCGAAGACCGGGGTGGCGACGTTCGTGCCGGGCGCGACGTCGTCGGCGCCGATGGCCTTCAGCCGCTCCATCCACTCTTCGTTGCCCTCGACCTTCCAGCCCTGGCTGGCGAGCCAGCCCAGGTGGATTTCGAGGACCTGTCCCGGGTTCATTCGGGACGGGACACCGAGCGGGTTGAGGATGATGTCGACCGGGGTGCCGTCCTCCAGGAACGGCATGTCCTCGATCGGCAGGATCTTCGAGATGACGCCCTTGTTGCCGTGACGGCCGGCGAGCTTGTCACCATCGGTGATCTTGCGCTTCTGCGCGACGTACACGCGCACCAGCTGGTTCACACCCGGCGGCAGCTCGTCGCCCTCTTCGCGGTCGAAGACGCGCACGCCGATGATCTTGCCGACCTCGCCGTGCGGCACCTTCAGCGAGGTGTCGCGGACCTCACGGGCCTTCTCACCGAAGATCGCGCGGAGCAGGCGCTCCTCCGGCGTCAGCTCGGTCTCGCCCTTGGGCGTGACCTTGCCGACCAGGATGTCTCCGGCGACGACCTCGGCACCGATACGGATGATGCCGCGCTCGTCGAGGTCCGCGAGGACCTCTTCGGAGACGTTCGGGATGTCCCGGGTGATCTCCTCGGGGCCGAGCTTGGTGTCACGGGCGTCGACCTCGTGCTCCTCGATGTGGATCGAGGAGAGGACGTCGTCCTGCACCAGACGCTGGCTGAGGATGATCGCGTCTTCGTAGTTGTGGCCCTCCCACGGCATGAACGCCACGAGGAGGTTCTTGCCGAGCGCCATCTCGCCCATCTGGGTGGCCGGACCGTCGGCGAGAACCTGGTTCTCGACGACCCGGTCGCCCTCGTTGACGACAACCTTCTGGTTGACCGAGGTGCCCTGGTTGGAGCGGGAGAACTTGGCGATGCGGTACGTGTTGTACGTGCCGTCGTCGTTCGTGACGGTGATGTAGTCCGCGGAGACCTCCTGGACCACACCCGCCTTCTCGGCCTTGACCACGTCACCGGCGTCGACCGCGCAGCGGTACTCCATGCCGGTGCCGACCAGCGGCGCCTCGGACGTGATCAGGGGCACCGCCTGACGCATCATGTTCGCGCCCATGAGGGCACGGTTGGCGTCGTCGTGCTCCAGGAACGGGATCATCGCGGTCGCGACCGACACCATCTGGCGCGGCGAGACGTCCATGTAGTCGACGTCGTCGCCGGGGATGTAGTCGACCTCGCCGCCACGACGGCGGACGAGGACGCGCGGCTCGGTGAACCGCATCTCCTCGGACAGCGTCGCGTTGGCCTGCGCGATGACGAAGCGGTCCTCTTCATCGGCGGTCAGGTAGTCGACGTCGTCGGTGACGACACCCTCGACGACCTTGCGGTACGGGGTCTCGACGAAACCGAACGCGTTGACCCGGCCGTACGAGGCGAGCGAGCCGATCAGACCGATGTTCGGGCCTTCAGGCGTCTCGATCGGACACATACGCCCGTAGTGCGACGGGTGCACGTCACGGACCTCGAAGCCGGCCCGCTCACGGGAGAGACCACCCGGGCCGAGCGCCGACAGACGGCGCTTGTGGGTGAGACCCGACAGCGGGTTGTTCTGGTCCATGAACTGGGACAGCTGGCTGGTGCCGAAGAACTCCTTGATGGAGGCGACGACCGGCCGGATGTTGATCAGGGTCTGCGGCGTGATCGCCTCGACGTCCTGAGTCGTCATGCGCTCACGCACGACGCGCTCCATCCTCGCCAGACCCGTACGGACCTGGTTCTGGATGAGCTCGCCGACGTTACGCAGACGACGGTTGCCGAAGTGGTCGATGTCGTCGGTCTCGACGACGATCTGGGTGCCGCTCTCGCCGACCGTCTCGGTCTCACCGGCGTGCAGCTTGACCAGGTACTTGATGGTCGCGATGACGTCGTCGGTGGTGAGCACGCCGGCGTCCAGCGGCTCTTCCGCGCCGAGCTTCTTGTTCACCTTGTAGCGGCCGACCTTCGCGAGGTCGTAGCGCTTCGGGTTGAAGTAGAGGTTCTCGAGCAGCGTCTGAGCGGCCTCACGGGTCGGCGGTTCGCCCGGACGCAGCTTGCGGTAGATGTCGAGCAGCGCGTCGTCCTGGCCCTGGGTGTGGTCCTTCTCCAGGGTGGCGCGCATCGACTCGTACTCGCCGAACTCCTCCAGGATCTGCTCGGTCGTCCAACCGAGAGCCTTGAGGAGAACGGTCACGGACTGCTTGCGCTTGCGGTCGATGCGGACACCGACCATGTCGCGCTTGTCGATCTCCATCTCCAGCCAGGCACCCCGGGACGGGATGATCTTCGCGGAGAAGATGTCCTTGTCGGACGTCTTGTCGATGGAGGAGTCGAAGTAGACACCCGGCGAGCGCACCAGCTGGGACACCACGACACGCTCGGTGCCGTTGATGACGAAGGTGCCCTTGTTGGTCATGAGCGGGAAGTCGCCCATGAAGACCGTCTGGGACTTGATCTCGCCGGTCTCGTTGTTGGTGAACTCGGCGGTGACGAAGAGCGGGGCCGCGAACGTGAAGTCGCGCTCCTTGCACTCGTCGATCGAGTTCTTGGGAGGCTCGAAGCGGTGGTCGCGGAAGGTCAGCGACATCGACCCGGAGAAGTCCTCGATCGGCGAGATCTCCTCGAAGATCTCTTCCAGACCGGACTTCCTGGGGACGTCCTGACCGTTCTCCAGAGCCGCCTCGACTCGAGCCTTCCAAGCGGCGTTGCCGAGCAGCCAGTCAAAACTCTCGGTCTGCAGCGCAAGGAGGTTCGGAACCTCGAGGGGCTCCTTGATCTTTGCAAAGGAGATGCGCAGCGGGGCGGTGCTGGCGCCGTTGTTCATATTCGTGGTCGAGGCGTTGCGCGAGGCGGCCAAGAGGGGGTCCTTCCGAGGGCTCGGACTCACTACGCGCGTACCGGTCCCAAGCGGTGCATGGGGAGGGAAAGCCCTCTTCAGGACTGTTCGATCACCGATGCTCATGCGAGGGGGTGCCCCTGGTGACGGGCAGGGAGCAGCTAACAGGCAGCGCAAAGGGTCAGTGTAGCCACTTGGCACACTGATGTCCAGAGCGGGTTTTTGGAGACCCTCGTTGTTCTCAACACCCTCGTCTCAACTGCGGCAACCCTCGCGTCAGGGACGCAACTCGATACTGCCCTCTTCGTCGTCGATCCATGCCTCGGATACGGATCGATTGTGGCGACGCGTCCTGAGAATTGCGCGCTGCGTGCGGTTCGTCAAGGCCCCCCGCTCCATGCGGATTGTCACTGGGCGTACGGAAGCACGGCGAAGATCACGATACTCGCCACGGGCCGAAGATCAAGGCATCCCCCGCGAGAACGCGGAAGGGCGACCACCCGACTGGGTGATCGCCCTTCACGTCAACGCTGCGCCTCACGGCGCCGAGACTGCCTCCGTACGCTCAGTCGCGGACGGCTGCGGACTCGCGTGAGGTCACTTGACCTCGACGGAGGCGCCGGCGCCCTTGAGGGACTCGGCGGCCTTCTCAGCGGCCTCCTTGGCGACCTTCTCGAGGACGGGCTTCGGGGCGCCGTCCACGAGGTCCTTGGCCTCCTTGAGGCCCAGCGAGGTCAGCTCACGCACGACCTTGATGACCTGGATCTTCTTCTCGCCGGCACCCGTGAGGATGACGTCGAACTCGTCCTGCTCCTCGACGGCCTCGGCGGCGGCAGCGCCACCACCGGCGGCGGCGACGGCGACCGGGGCGGCAGCCGTGACGTCGAACTTCTCCTCGAACGCCTTCACGAACCCGGAGAGCTCGATGAGGGTCATGTCCTCGAACTGCGCGAGCAGGTCGTCCTGGCTGAGCTTCGCCATGATGGCGGTCCTTCCACTAATTCGGCTGGTGCCGTATGTACAGTTCCGCGGGCGTATGCCTAACGGCATTACTGCGTAGACCGGCCCGCTGTGACCGAGCGAGCGTGATTACTCGGACTCGGCCTCGACGGGAGCCGGCGCAGCGGCACCGTCCTGCTCTTCCTTCTTGGCACGAAGCGCTTCCGCGGTGCGGGCGAACTTCGACGGAAGCGCCTGGAAGAGCGCGGCAGCCTGAGACTGCTTGCCCTTCATGGCACCGGCCAGCTTGGAAAGCAGAACCTCGCGGGACTCGAGGTCCGCGAGCTTCTTGATCTCATCGGCGGACAGCGCCTTACCGTCAAGGACACCGCCCTTGATGATGAGATTGGGGTTGTCCTTGGCGAAGTCACGAAGACCCTTCGCCGACTCCACCGGGTCACCGGTGACGAAGGCAACCGCCGTCGGACCTGTGAACAGGTCGTCCAGCGTGTTGATCCCGGCCTCGTTGGCCGCGATCTTGGTCAGCGTGTTCTTCACCACGGCGTACTGGGCGTTCTCACCGAGAGAACGGCGCAGCTCCTTGAGCTGCGCCACGGTGAGACCCCGGTACTCGGTCAGCATGGCGGCGTTCGAGCTGCGGAACTGGTCCGTCAGCTCGGCTACCGCGGCAGCCTTGTCGGGCCTTGCCATGAGCGTCGGCCTCCTTCCGGGTGATGAGACCGCTCAGAAGGGGCTGGCAAAACGAAACGCCCCGGCGCAGGCGCACGGGGCGTAGCTCAACCGAATGGAATCCGGGAACTGTCCACAGTCACCTACGCGGGTCGTCCGCAGCTAGCGGATCCTTCGGCCACCGCGTGCTCCGACGAGCACACGGCAACGACCAGCGGTCTTTGGCTTCTGGCGAAGACTACGTGAAGGGGTCTCCGACAGGCAAATCGGATGCCCCGCTGTGTGCGCGATGTGCGCGGATCAGCTGGCGTCGGAGCCCAGGCTCTCCATCATCGCGCCGAGGTCGGTCGTCTCGGCGGCCGGCGGAGCGGTGACGGTCACGGGCTTGTTGTAGTCGAGGAACTTGATCGTCAGGTCGAGCGGCCCCTTCTTCGACGCCGCCTTGGTGCGGAACTGCTTGGTGTGGTCCTGCTCGTCGATCCACATCTCCATGACCAGCTTGTCGACGCCCATGTCCTTGTACGACTTGAGGGTCTGCTCCCGGAGCTTCTTGCTCTCCGCGTCCGTACCGGGCATGCCCTTGGCGAGATCCGCGATCGTCAGCGTGCCGGAGTAGTGCGTGGTCTTGACCCCGTCGATGGTCTCCTCGCCGACCTTCTTGAGGTCCTCGGCGACGCTCAGCGCGGAGGACTCGGCGGCGGGGTTCTTGTTCGCCTGGCCGGACAGCCCGCCGAGCGGGCTCTGGCCCTCGCCGAGGGCCTCCATCGGGAACTTCATCCAGCTCTTGCCGTCCATCTCCTTGGCGGCTTCCTCGCCGGCGTTGAGGTACATGCCCTCGCCGGTGAGCCGGATCTCGACCTCCTGCTTCTTGCCTTCCATGACGGCGCGCATCTTCATCTGCATGGCCAGCGGCTTCAGGCTCAACGCCGCTTCCGCCTCGACGACGCCCTCTTCGCCGGGGACCGTTCCGCTCATCGTGTAGCTGATGGAGGTCAGGTTGTCGTTCTTGTCGGCGGCACGCTTCACGGCGGCGACCGGGGAGACCTCGACGGGCTTCGCGGCCGGCTTCCCGGCCGCCTTCGCGTCGGCCGCGGGCTTGGCGGTCTCGGACGAGCAGGCCGCGGTGCCACACAGCAGCGCGACGCCGAGCGCGGCTCCGGCGATCTTCCGGTACATCACGTTCATGGTCCCCCCAAGGGAATGCAAAGCTTGTCAGATTTTCTCTGATCGTACTCGTCGCCTCTGACAGTGCCGGTGTGGGTCGGGAGAACGCAAAAGCCGGCCCCGCCTCTCCGGAGAGACGCGGGGCCGGCTTCCGTACGCGTGAGCCGCGACTGCCGTCAGTTTCAGACGGAAGCCGGGTCCTCCTCGACGAGGAGGTTACGGGTGCGGTTGGCGTCCAGCGGGATGCCGGGGCCCATCGTCGTGGCCATGACGGCCTTCTTGATGTAGCGGCCCTTGGCGGCGGACGGCTTCAGACGGAGGATCTCCTCCAGCGCCGCGGCGTAGTTCTCGACCAGCTTCGTCTCGTCGAAGGAGATCTTGCCGATGATGAAGTGCAGGTTCGAGTGCTTGTCGACGCGGAACTCGATCTTGCCGCCCTTGATGTCGTTGACAGCCTTCGTGACATCAGGGGTGACCGTGCCGGTCTTCGGGTTGGGCATCAGACCACGCGGGCCGAGGACGCGGCCGAGGCGGCCGACCTTGCCCATGAGGTCCGGGGTCGCGACGACGGCGTCGAAGTCCAGACGGCCCTTCGCGACCTCGTCGATGAGCTCGTCGGCGCCGACGATGTCGGCGCCCGCGGCACGCGCGGCCTCGGCACGGTCACCGGTCGCGAAGACCAGGACCCGGGCGGTCTTGCCGGTGCCGTGCGGAAGGTTCACGGTGCCACGGACCATCTGGTCAGCCTTGCGCGGGTCGACGCCCAGACGCATGGCGACCTCGACGGTGCCGTCGAACTTCGTGCTGGTGGTGTCCTTGGCGATACGGACGGCCTCGAGCGGGGCGTAGTTACGCTCCCGGTCGATCTTCGCGTCCGCGCCGCGGAGAGCCTTGCTGCGCTTCACTTCTTCTCCTGGTGTGTCTCAGGTGTGGAGTTCGTGGTCCGGGCCGCGCATGGCCCTGCCACTGGGACTGCTCGAGCTGGGATCAGCCCTCGACCGTGATGCCCATGGAACGGGCGGTGCCGGCGATGATCTTCTCGGCGGCGTCAAGGTCGTTGGCGTTCAGGTCGGGCATCTTGGTCGTGGCGATGTCACGCACCTGGTCGCGCGTCAGCTTCGCGACCTTCTTGGTGTGCGGCTCGCCGGAGCCCTTGTCCACACCAGCGGCCTGCAGGATCAGCTTGGCGGCCGGCGGAGTCTTGGTGATGAAGGTGAAGGAGCGGTCCTCGTAGACCGTGATCTCCACCGGCACGACCATGCCACGCTGCGACTCGGTCGCGGCGTTGTAGGCCTTGCAGAACTCCATGATGTTGACGCCGTGCTGACCGAGCGCGGGGCCGACCGGCGGTGCCGGGTTGGCCGCGCCGGCCTTGATCTGGAGCTTGATAAGCCCCGTGACCTTCTTCTTCTTGGGAGGCATTGCTCTCTCCGGGTCCTAGTGAGAGTTTTCGGCCTGCCGTCCGGTCATCCGGACGGAGGCATACCGCACAACGATAACGGGTATAGCTGTGCGGCCAAAAACCGACAGGTCAGACAGCTGTGGGAGCCTGTCTGACCTGTCGGAAGCTGCTGTTCCAGAAGGGCGTCGCGCGCTCAGTTCTTCTGGATCTGGTCGAAGCTCAGCTCGACCGGGGTCTCGCGGCCGAAGATCTCGACGAGGCCCTTGACCTTCTTCGAGTCGGCGTTGATCTCGTTGATGGTCGCCTGGAGCGTCGCGAAGGGGCCGTCGGTGACGGTGACCGAGTCGCCCACCTCGAAGTCCAGCACCTGGACCTCGACCTTGCGGGACGGAGCCGGCTTGCCCTCGGCCTCGGCGGCCTCACGGGCGGCCTTCTCCTCGGCCTCCGGCGCGAGCATCTTGACGATCTCGTCCAGGGTCAGCGGGTACGGGTCGTAGGCGTTGCCCACGAAGCCGGTCACGCCGGGGGTGTTGCGGACGACGCCCCAGGACTCGTTCGTCAGATCCATGCGCACCAGGACATAACCCGGGAGCTTGTTCTGGCGGACGTTCTTACGCTCGCCGTTCTTGATCTGGACGATCTCTTCCTCGGGGACTTCGGCCTGATAGATGAAGTCCTCGACGTTGAGCGAGACGGCGCGCTGTTCCAGGTTGGCCTTCACGCGCTTCTCGTAACCGGCGTACGTGTGGATGACGTACCACTCGCCGGGCAGGCCACGCAGCTCGTCACGGAGGGCGGCGACCGGGTCGGCCGGGGCCTCGGCCACCACAGCGGCCTCGTCCTCAGCGTCTTCCTCGGACGGGTCTTCCTCGGACTCGTCCTTGGAAGCCTCGGCGTCCTCAGCGTCTTCCTCGGATTCGTCCTCGACGGACTCGTCCTCGTCGGCTTCGGTCTCGCCGGCCTCTTCGTCCGCGTCCTCGACGTCCTCGACGTGCAGCGCGGCCTCTTCGGCCGGCTCACCCGCGGAGTCGTCAGCGGCTTCGGCCTGGTCTGGCTCGACAGCGTCCGCCGCCTCGACGATGTCGGTTTCGTCCTCGACGGACTCCACCGACTCGCTGGCGTCGTTCAGTTTCGGGTCAGACACGGTGGCTGCTTCTTCCTGGCTCAATGGGTGGAACACGCGAAAGGGCGCCGCGTCGGGCGCCCTCGCGGGATCAGCCGAAGACGTACTTGATTGCTTGATTGAAGCCATAGTCAATCACGGTCACGAGACCGATCATGATGACAACGAAGACAATCACCACTGTGGTGTACGTCGTCAGCTGGTTGCGAGTCGGCCAGACGACCTTGCGCAGCTCGGCGACGATCTGACGGTAGAAGAGCGCGAGACGGCCCAGAGGACCCTTCTTGCCGCGCTTGCCACCCTTACGGGGCTTCTTCGACTCAGCGGACTCATCGTCGGCATCAGGCTTGTCGATGGAGCCCACGGCGTCCGTCACGCTCTCTCACCTGATTCCGGGTCGTGGCCGTGCCGCGCCCGGAGGAGCCGCACGGCCATGCATTGAATGTACGTACATGCGCACACAGCTTGGCGAAGATGTGTGTAGCAGGGCCGGAGGGACTTGAACCCCCAACCGCTGGTTTTGGAGACCAGTGCTCTACCAATTGAGCTACGACCCTTTGTGTTCCCCAACCTACCGCATCCGACCGGGTGCACGGAGTGCGCGGTGCGGACGTGGCTGCTGAGGGCCAACGACGAGTGAGTGTACGTGGTCCGGGCCCCGGCGTCGAACAGCTTCCTCCGGAACGGGCCTTGGACGCCTCCGCGAGTCCCTCGCCGTGTGCTTGTCCTCTGATGTGTCCGCCCCTCGAAACTTGTGTACCGGGGAGTTAACAGGTCTGGGACCATGGGCCCTATGAGCGCTGCATCCCTTCCCACCGAGCGCCGGGTCTCCGCCCGAGTCGGCGCGATCTCCGAGTCCGCGACCCTCGCTGTGGACGCCAAGGCCAAGGCCCTGAAGGCCGCCGGGCGTCCGGTGATCGGCTTCGGCGCCGGTGAGCCCGACTTCCCGACCCCCGACTACATCGTCGAGGCCGCTGTCGAGGCGTGCCGGAATCCCAAGTACCACCGCTACACGCCGGCCGGCGGGCTTCCCGAGCTGAAGGCCGCGATCGCGGCCAAGACGCTGCGGGACTCCGGTTACGAGGTCGAGGCCGGCCAGATCCTGGTGACCAACGGCGGCAAGCAGGCGATCTACGAGGCGTTCGCGGCCATCCTGGATCCGGGCGACGAGGTCATCGTCCCGGCGCCGTACTGGACGACGTACCCCGAGTCGATCCGGCTGGCCGGCGGTGTCCCGGTGGAGGTGGTGGCCGACGAGACCACCGGGTACCGGGTCTCCGTCGAGCAGTTGGAGGCGGCCCGCACCGAGCGTACGAAGGTCGTGCTCTTCGTCTCGCCGTCCAACCCGACGGGCGCCGTTTACAGCAGGGAGGACACCGAGGCCATCGGCCGCTGGGCCGTCGAGCACGGGCTGTGGGTGATGACGGACGAGATCTACGAGCATCTCGTCTACGGCGACGCCGCGTTCACCTCGCTGCCGGCCGTGGTGCCGGAGCTGCGCGACAAGTGCGTCGTGGTCAACGGCGTGGCGAAGACCTATGCGATGACCGGCTGGCGGGTGGGGTGGATCATCGGCCCCAAGGATGTCGTCAAGGCCGCGACGAACCTCCAGTCGCATGCCACGTCCAATGTCTCCAACGTCGCCCAGGTCGCCGCGATCGCCGCCGTCTCGGGCGACCTCACGGCCGTCGCCGAGATGCGGACCGCCTTCGACCGCCGCCGGCAGACCATCGTGCGGATGCTGAACGAGATCGACGGCGTCCTGTGCCCGGTGCCCGAGGGCGCGTTCTACGCGTACCCCTCGGTGAAGGCCCTGCTGGGCAAGGAGATCCGCGGCACGCGCCCGCGGACGTCCGTCGAGCTGGCCGCGCTGATCCTGGACGAGGTCGAGGTCGCGGTCGTCCCCGGCGAGGCCTTCGGTACGCCCGGCTATCTGCGGCTGTCGTACGCGCTCGGCGACGAGGACCTGGCCGAGGGCATCGCCCGGATCCAGAAGCTGCTCGCCGAGGCGAAGGACTGAGCTCGATCAGTGACTCACGTGAGTCACTGATCACATGAGCGAACGAGAACGGGCCCCCGACCACCGTCGGGGGCCCGTTTTTTCGTTCGGGCAAGAACTCGATGGGAGGAAGGGGCTGCCGGTCGGCCCGTCCATACGGCAGGATCTTCAGATGGAGAGCACCACCCGCCCGCGCGACCTGAGTCTGCTGCCCAAGGCGCATCTGCATCTGCACTTCACCGGTTCGATGCGGCCCACGACCCTGCTCGAACTCGCCGACAAGTACGGCGTCCATCTGCCCGAGGCGCTGACCAGCGGCGAACCACCCAAGCTGCGTGCCACCGATGAGCGCGGCTGGTTCCGTTTCCAGCGGCTGTACGACATCGCCCGGTCCTGCCTCCGTACTCCGGAGGACATCCAGCGACTGGTGCGCGAGGCCGCCGAGGAGGACGTCCGGGACGGCTCCGGGTGGCTGGAGATCCAGGTCGACCCCACGTCGTACGCCCCGCTGCTCGGCGGACTGATCCCGGCCATGGAGATCATTCTCGACGCCGTGGACTCGGCGTCCCGCGACACCGGCCTCGGCATGCGCGTGCTGGTCGCGGCGAACCGGATGAAGCATCCACTGGAGGCCAGGACGCTGGCGCGGCTCGCCGTGCGCTACGCGGACCGGGGCGTCGTCGGTTTCGGGCTCTCCAACGACGAGCGGCGCGGCATGGCCAGGGACTTCGACCGGGCGTTCGCGATCGCGAGGGAGGGCGGGCTGCTGGCCGTGCCCCATGGCGGCGAGCTGACCGGGCCGGCGTCCGTACGGGACTGTCTGGACGATCTGCGCGCCGCCCGGATCGGGCACGGCGTCCGGGCCGCGGAGGACCCGCGGCTGCTGCGCAAGCTGGCCGAGCGGGGTGTGACCTGCGAAGTCTGCCCGGCCTCCAACGTCGCGCTGGGTGTCTACGAGAAGCCGGAGGACGTGCCGCTGCGGACACTGTTCGACGCCGGCGTCCCGATGGCGCTGGGCGCGGACGACCCGCTGCTCTTCGGCGCGCGACTGGCGGCTCAGTACGAACTGGTCCGGACCCACCAGGGCTTCAGCGACGCCGAGCTGGCCGAACTGGCCCGCCAGTCGATCCGTGGCTCGGCGGCGCCGGACGAGGTGCGGGAGAAGCTGCTGGCGGGGGTCGACACCTGGCTGGCCTGCTGAGACGCGGATGAATCCAGGCAGCTGAACAGCGTCAGAGGCTGACGCCGACCGTCACCGGCTCGTTGACGAGGGTGATTCCGAAGGCGTCGCGTACGCCGGCTACCACTTCGCGCGCCAGTGCGAGCAGGTCCTCGGTGGTCGCCGTGCCCCGGTTGGTGAGGGCGAGCGTGTGCTTGGTGGAGATACGGGCCGGGCCCGGGCCGTATCCCTTGGCGAACCCGGCCTGGTCGATCAGCCAGGCCGCGGGGATCTTCGTACGCCCCTCCCCCGCCGGGAACGACGGCGGAGTCACGTCGTCGCCGAGACGGGCCCGCGCGCGGGTGAGGAAGTCCCTGTACTCCTGGTCGGTCAGGATCGCGTTGGTGAAGAACGATCCGGCGGACCAGGTGTCGTGGTCCTCGGGGTCCAGCACCATGCCCTTGCCCGCCCGGAGCCGCAGGACGGTGTCCCGGGCGGTGGCGGCGGGCACGCGGTCGCCGGGCTCGACGCCGAGGGCGCGGGCGGTCTCCGCGTACTTGACCGGGGCGGAGAGCCCGCCGGCGTCCTCCAGTCCGAAGCGGACACGCAGGACGACGTAGCGCTCGGGGTGCTGCTTGAAGCGGCTGTGGCGGTACGAGAACGCGCAGTCGGCGTTGGTGAGCGTGACGCTCTCGGCGGTGGTGCGGTCGTACGCGACGACCTCCGTGATGGTGCTCGACACCTCCTGGCCGTACGCGCCGACATTCTGGATCGGCGTGGCGCCGGCCGAGCCGGGGATGCCGGCCAGGCATTCGATGCCCGCGAGGCCGGCTTCGACGCTCCGGGCGACGGCGTCGGTCCAGATCTCACCGGCGGCCAGTTCGAGCGTGTTGCCGTCGAGCGTGAAGCCGGTGGTCGCGATGCGCAGGGCGGTGCCGTCGAAGCCCTTGTCCCCGATGATCAGATTGCTGCCGCCTCCGATGATCAGGAGCGGGGTGCCGGTGGTGTCCGCCTCGCGCACGGCGGCGATCACCTCGTCATCGGTGGTCGCGGTGACCAGCCGGCTCGCGGGGCCGCCGAGGCGGAAGGTGGTCAGGGGGGCGAGGGGGGCGTCGTGGAGTTCCTGCACGGGCACAAGAGTACGGTCCGTGGCGCTCCCGCTCGGGCGGGGCCACGGACCGTACGGAGTGTCGCGGAGGTCAGGCGGAGACGGACGCGCGCTCCTGGGGCTGCGGCTGGGCCGCGGCCAGGATCCGGGCGCGGCGGCGGGGGACGAGGGTGGCGGCCACCGCGGCGAGGGCCACGGCTCCCGCGCCGATCCAGAGAGCGGGGACGGTGCCGTCGACGAAGCTGTCGGGGGTCCCGTATCCGCCCTGTGCGGAGAAGACCGCACCCAGGATCGCGACGCCCAGGCTGCCACCCAGCTCGCGCAGAGCGTTGTTGGCGCCGGAGGCGATGCCCTGTTCCTCGGGGCGGACGCTGGACATGACCAGACTGGCGGCCGGGGCGAAGTAGAGCGCCATACCGATCCCGCTGATGATGAGCGCGGGCAGCTGCGCGGCGTACGAGACGTCCGGTGTGATGGTCAGCGCGAACAGTCCCAGCCCGAGCGCCTGGAGGGTCAGCCCGGCGACCACGACGGGCCGTCCGCCGATGCGGTCGGACAGCATGCCGGCCAGCGGCGCGACGAGCAGCGGCATCGCGGTCCAGGGGAGCATCCGCAGGCCCGCCTCGGTGGGCGAGTAGCCGAGAACGCTCTGGAAGAACTGGCTGAGCAGGAAGATCGAGCCGAACATGCCCAGGAACATCAGCAGGCTCGCGGCGTTGATGCCGGTGAAGGCGCGGTCCTTGAACAGACGCATGGGGAGCATCGCGTCGGGCCGGCGCAGACCGTGCCGGACGAAGGCCGCGAGCAGTACGGCGCCGCCGATCAGGCCCGCGAGGACGGGGGTGCTGGTCCAGCCGTCGGTGTTGGCGGTGACCAGGGCGTAGACGATGCCGAACAGGCCGCCGCTGACGAACAGGGTGCCGGGGATGTCGAGGCGGGCCTTCGGCGCGCGCGACTCGGTCAGCCGGAGCCGGGCGAGCGGCAGCAGGAGGAGGCCGATGGGCACGTTCAGCCAGAAGATCCAGTGCCAGGAGAGGTGTTCGGTCAGGCTGCCGCCGATGAGCGGACCGCTGGCGACGGCGAGGCCGGTGACGGCTCCGAAGATACCGAGGGCCGCGCCGCGCTTGGCGGCGGGGACGGCCGCGGTGAGCAGGGTGAGGGCGAGCGGCATCATGATCGCCGCGCCGACGCCCTGGACGGCGCGTGCGGCGATGAGGGCGGTGACCCCGCTCGACAGCGCTCCGGCGGCCGAGGCGCCGGTGAAGATGGCGAGGCCGGTGACGAACAGTCGGCGGCGGCCGAAGCGGTCACCGAGGGCCGCGCCGAACATGAGCAGGACCGCGAAGGTCAGGGTGTAGGCGCTGACGGTCCATTCGAGGTCCGAGAGCTTGCCGCCGAGGTCCTCGCGGATGGACGGCAGGGCGGTGGTGACGACGAGGTTGTCCAGGGCCGCCATGAATCCGGCGACGCCCGTGACGATGAGGGCCCAGGTGGCGCGGGAGCCGCGGGCTTCGTGCTGGTTCATCTCTTCTCCCTGCTGACCGGCCGGATGATTCCGGTCGCCTATTTAGTAATCACTAACTTCCTGTGACAGAAAGCGGCGATGGCGAACTGACGGTGGTGGCGCACTGCTGCCCGCGTCGCGGAGCTGTCGGCCCCCGCGCGGCGAACGGTCGGCTTACGAAGGCGCCGACGAGACCGGGACCTCGAAGCCGGACCAGACGCGGTGGGCGGCCGGGAAACCCAGCGAGACCAGGGTGTTGATCAGCATCCCGTGCGCCATGAAGGACGTGGTCTCCGCCACGTCCGCGCCGAGCGCCAGATGGGCCACGTCCCAGAGCCCCACCCAGGCGGCCCGCACCGAATCCCCGAAGGCGTGATCGCCGACGGCCTCGGCGGCCGCCACCGCGACGTTCATCTGGAGCTGCATGAGGAGCTTGTCGGCGTCCTCGGCGATGAGCCGCTGGTACGCGGTCGCCATGGCGTACATGGCCGCTTCGCCCTCCAGTCCCGCCGCCGCCTCTTCCACGACCCGCGTGGTGTCCGCGAGGCTGCGCTCCGCGGCGGCGAGGAACATGGCCTGCTTGTTCGGGAAGAGCCGGAAGAGATACGGCTGGGAGACGCCGACACGGCGGGCGATCGCCTCCGTGGAGGTCCCGTGGTAGCCGCTGCGGGCGAATTCGGTGATCGCCGCCCGGATGACGCTCTCGCGTCGCTCTTCCGCACTCATCCTGGTCATGGGGATAAGTTATTGGCCACTCACTAACTTTGTCAAGGCTCGCCGGAAAGGCAGTTCAAGCGGTGATGGGAGGCCGTACGGACGCGGCAAGGGGCGGGCGTGTCGGCAGAGACGGCCCGCGTTGGCAGAGACGGCCCGTGTCGGCAGACAGCGCCCGTGTCGGCAGACACGGCAAGGGGCGCCCGCGATGGGCGGGCGCCCCTTGCCGATCACCGATCGGTGATCACCTGCTGCCGATGGCCTTCTGCCGCCGGCGTGGTCAGCCTGCCGGTCGGCGGCCCCGCTGCTGTCCGGCCCCGCTGCTGTCCGGCCTGGCGTCGTCGGCTCAGGCGAGGCGGACGACGGCGCGGGACATCCCCAGCACCTTCTGTCCCGCGCTCATGGCCGTCAGGTCCACCCGGACCCGGTTGTCGTCCAGCTTCGCCGCGACCTTGGCGCTGACCTCGACGAGGGCGCCCTGATCATCGTTGGCGACCACGACGGGCTTGGTGAAGCGGACGCCGTACTCGACGACGGATCCCGGGTCGCCCGCCCAGTCGGTCACCACGCGGATCGCCTCGGCCATGGTGAACATGCCGTGGGCGATGACGTCGGGGAGCCCGACCTCCTTGGCGAACTTCTCGTTCCAGTGGATCGGGTTGAAGTCCCCGGAAGCCCCCGCGTACCGCACCAGCGTCGCCCGGGTGATGGGGAAGCTCTGTGCCGGGAGTTCCGTACCGACCTCGACCTCGTCGTAACCGATCTTCGCGGTCATCGCCCTCACGCCCCCTCGGCGGCACGCGCCACCAGCTTGGTCCACGCGGTCACGACATGCTCGCCGGCCTCGTCGTGGACTTCGCCGCGGACGTCGATGATGTCGTTCCCGGCGAGCGACTTGATCGCCTCGATGGTCGACGTGACGGCCAGCCGGTCACCGGCCCGCACCGGGCGGGAGTACGCGAACTTCTGATCGCCGTGCACGACCCGGCTGTAGTCCAGACCGAGCTGCGGATCGGCGATGACATCACCCGCGGCCTTGAATGTGATAGCGAACACAAAGGTCGGCGGAGCGATCACATCGGAGTGCCCGAGCGCCTTCGCGACTTCGATGTCGGTGTACGCCGGATTCGGGTCGCCGACCGCCTCGGCGAACTCGCGGATCTTTTCCCGGCCGACCTCGTACGGCTCGGTGGGCGGATAGCTCCGCCCCACGAAGGACTGATCGAGCGCCATGGCTGCGCTCCCTCCTATGGATGATGGCCACTACAAACGACACGAGGCCGCCCCCAGAGGGGGCGGCCTCGCATACGAGCCTGATTCAGCGGGTTTCGCGGTGCGCGGTGTGCGACTTGCAGCGCGGACAGTGCTTCTTCATCTCCAGTCGGTCCGGGTTGTTACGCCGGTTCTTCTTGGTGATGTAGTTCCGCTCCTTGCACTCCACGCAGGCCAGCGTGATCTTCGGGCGGACGTCGGTGGCAGCCACGTGAGTGCTCCTTGGACGGACAACGGATGAACGGATTAACGCATGAAAGAGTAGCCGATCGAAGGACCGACCCCGCAATCGGCTACTTTGTGTAGCGGTGACCGGACTTGAACCGGTGACACAGCGATTATGAGCCGCTTGCTCTACCGACTGAGCTACACCGCTTCGATGTTGGATCACCTCGCCCGAAGGCGAGGATCACCGAACATCTGAGCCCCAATACGGAATCGAACCGTAGACCTTCTCCTTACCATGGAGACGCTCTACCGACTGAGCTATTGGGGCGAGCGAGGAAGACATTACACGGTCGGTTGCCGTTCGCCCAAATCCGTTTCGCAGCGCTCATCCCATCCGTCCCGGGTATCCCGGTGGCCGCGCCGGTACGACTATTCCGCTCCTCCTCGAAGCCCGACCGGGGCGCCCCTAGGCTCGACCCACGCCAGGTGATCTTGCGCACCGGAGCCTCCGGGTCCGTACGCCCGGAGGCTCCCGGAACCCGGGCCCCGGGAGCCCCGGCGGAATCTCCACAGCCCCGCAGCCCACACCCCCACCAGGAGCGCGATTGCCCGACAGCCAGCCACAGCCGCCCGACGGCGTCACCGCCGTCACCACCGCGCTCCTGCTCCGCGGCGCTCGCCTCACCGACGGCCGCACCGTCGACGTACGGCTCGGCGGGGGCCGGATCCAGGCCGTGGGCAGGGCGGGCACCGTCACCTCGTACGGCGCCCGCGTGGACCTCTCCGGCTATCTGCTGCTCCCCGCCCCGGCCGAACCGCACGCCCACAGCGACAGCGCGCTCACGGCGCTCACGGCGCTCACGGCGCTCAGCTGCGAAGGACCGGTCTCCTACGCCCCCGAGGAAGTCCGGCGCCGGGCCACCGAGGCCGCCCTGCTCCAGCTCGGGCACGGTGCGACCGCCCTGCGCTCGCACGTACCGATCGGGGACGCGCAGGGGCTGCGACGGCTGCAGGCGGTCCTCCAGGCACGCCGCTCGCTGCGCGGGCTCGCCGACCTGACCGCCGTCGCCGTACCGCGCCTGCTCACGGGCCTCGCGGGGACCGGCGGACGCGCGATGCTGCGCGACGCGGTGGAGATGGGCGCGAGCGCGGTGGGCGGCTGCCCCGACCTCGATCCGGATCCGGCCGGATACCTGGAGACGGTGCTGGGAATCGCCGCCGAGTACGGCCGCCCCGTCGATCTGCACACGGACGGTGACGATCCGGCACGGCTCGCCAGGATCGCGGCGATGGCGGGCGGCCTGCGTCCGGGGGTGACGCTCGGGCCCTGCGGGGGGCTGGCCCGGCTGCCGGCCGAGGTGGCGGCGCGCGCGGCCGGCCGGCTGGCGGCGGCAGGGGTGGCGGTGGTCTGCCTGCCGCAGGGCGCCTGCGGAGGCGTCGGGCACGGAGGCCACGGCCGGCGGGGTGTCGCCCCCGTACGACTGCTGCGCGAGGCCGGCGTACGGGTCGCGGCGGGCAGCGGGGCGCTGCGGGACGTGGCGAACCCGGTGGGACGCGGGGATCCGCTGGAGGCCGCTTATCTGCTGGCCTCGCAGGCCGGACTGGGGGCGGCGGACGCGTACGACGCGGTGAGCGCGGCGGCGCGGGCGGTGATGGGGCTGCCGGAGGTCCGGGTGGAGGCGGGCTTTCCCGGAGAGTTGTTGGCGGTGCGCGGGGAGCGGATCGAGGGCGTGCTGTCGCTCGCGTACAGCAGGATCGTCATCCACCGGGGGCGGGTGGTGGCGCGTACGAGCGCGGTACGGGAGTACTGCGACTCGGCGGCCGCCGTCGCGCTGGAACTCCCGCGCCAGGGACGGCCGGACCTCGGCCACGGGAGCCCCTGAGCGGAAACGGCGCCGGGGACGTACCGTCGTGAGCATGCGAATGGTGATCGCCGGAGGACATGGTCAGATCGCGCTGCGGCTGGAGCGACTGCTCGCCACGCGCGCACACGAGGTCGCGGGCATCATCCGCAAGCCGGAACAGGCCGGGGACCTGCGGGCCGCCGGCGCCGAACCGGTCGTCCTGGACCTGGAGTCGGCCTCGGTCGAGGAGGCCGCCGCGGTGCTGGAGGGCGCGGACGCGGCGGTGTTCGCGGCCGGCGCGGGCGGTGGCAGCGGCGCGGAACGCAAGGACACCGTGGACCGGGGCGCCGCCGTCCTCTTCGCGGACGCGGCGGAACGGGCGGGCGTACGGCGCCACATCGTCGTCTCCGCCATGGGGGCGGACCCGGATCACGAGGGCGACGACGTCTACGACGCGTACCTGCGGGCCAAGGGCGCGGCGGACGCGTACGTACGCTCCAGGTCCGCACTCGACTGGACGATCCTGCGGCCGGGGAGGCTGACGAACGACCCGGGTACCGGTCTCGTCCTGCTGGCGGAGTCGACGGGGAGTGGGGCCGTGCCGCGCGACGACGTGGCGGCGGTCCTGGCCGAACTCATCGCCACCCCGGGCACCGCCGGGCTGACGCTGGAGCTGATCGGCGGCTCCGCGCCGGTCGCGGAGGCGGCGAAGTCGGTGGCGACGGGCGGTCGCTGACCCGGTCTCCGTCCGCTCGCCCGTCCCGCCCCGGGACGGGCGGCCCGAGCCCACGGCCGCGACCGCGGCACCCGCAACGCAAGATGGCCCCTGATCCGCGTTTCCGCAGATCAGGGGCCATCTCCATCGTGTGGCGGCGCTAGGATTCGAACCTAGGAAGGCTAAGCCGGCGGATTTACAGTCCGCTCCCATTGGCCACTCGGGCACACCGCCATGGGATGTTGCCATCGCCCCGGAAGGCCGCTGTGCGCGGTTCTCCGTGGCGACGACGTAAACGATACCCGATGCCCGGGGGTGCTCCGCCACCCGATTGATCAGCGCCTGGGACGGGCTCGGGTGACTAGGCTTGACGCCAGCGTCCGGCGGTCGCCCGGCGGTGTTCCGCCGGGCCGCGAACGCTCGCTCAGCGGTCGCTGAGTACCCGATCAGCCCCCGATACAAGGAGCCACAGGACATGGCCGACTCCAGTTTCGACATCGTCTCGAAGGTCGAGCGGCAGGAGGTCGACAACGCCCTCAACCAGGCCGCGAAGGAAATCTCCCAGCGTTACGACTTCAAGAACGTCGGAGCCTCGATCGGCTGGTCCGGCGAGAAGATCCTGATGGAGGCGAACTCCGAGGAGCGCGTCAACGCGATCCTCGACGTCTTCCAGTCCAAGCTGATCAAGCGGGGCATCTCGCTGAAGTCGCTGGACGCCGGGGAGCCGCAGCTCTCCGGCAAGGAGTACAAGCTCTTCGCGTCCATCGAGGAGGGCATCTCCCAGGACAACGCCAAGAAGGTCGCGAAGATCATTCGCGATGAGGGCCCCAAGGGCATCAAGGCGCAGGTGCAGGGCGAGGAGTTGCGGGTCAGCTCCAAGAGCCGTGACGACCTGCAGACCGTGATCTCGCTACTCAAGGGACACGACTTCGACTTCGCGCTGCAGTTCGTGAACTACCGGTGATGAAGGCGGTGCGGGGGCGGGACGGGCGAACCGTTTCCGCCCTCCCGCCCCGCCGTGGACGTGATGTCGGAATTCCGCCGGATCCGGTCGGCGGGCAGGCGCAGACTCGTCACCCGGGGCAGTGCTGAAGGAGTGACAACCATGACCACCACCGCGACCACGACCACGACCACCACCGTCGCGACGGAGCCCGCCACGACGGCGCCGGTGCGTACAACGGTGTACACGACGCTGGAGAGCCCGTTGGGCGAGCTGCTGCTGGTCGGCACCGCGTCCGCCACCGCGAAGGGCGGCACCGCGCTCGCGTCGCTCTCCCTCCCGGGACAGAAGGGCGCGGCCGTCGTCCAGGACGGCTGGGTCCGGGCGCCCGCGGCGTTCGAGGAGATCGCCGGGCAGCTCGTGGCGTACTTCCGGGGCACTCTGACGCGCTTCGACATCGAGTACGTGGCCGGCGGCACGGACTTCCAGCGGCGGGTCTGGCAGGCGCTGGACGCCCTGCCGTACGGCGCGACCGTGACGTACGGCCAGATCGCCGCGCAGGTGGGCGCGGTGGGGGCCGGGGTGCGTGCTGTGGGGACGGCGATCGGGCGGAACCCGCTGCTGATCGTCCGGCCGTGTCACCGGGTGATCGGCGCGGACGGGGCGCTGCGGGGCTACGCCGGCGGGCTGGAGAGCAAGGAGAGGCTGCTCGGCCTGGAGGGCGCGCCGGCGGCATGAACGGCGAACTCTTCCCCCGACCGCGGGCCGTCGTCGCGCCCGGGGCGGTGCATGTGCCCTCCTGGCTGCCGGAGGCCCGGCAGCGGGAGCTGGTGGAGGCGTGCCGGGGCTGGGCGCGAGGTCCCGTACCGATCCGGCACACCGTGCTGCCCTCCGGCGGGGTCATGTCCGTGCGGACGGTCTGCGTCGGCTGGCACTGGCGGCCGTACACGTACACCCGCACGGCCGGGGACGTGAACGGCGCTCAGGTCGCCGGCTTCCCCGACTGGCTGCTGCGGCTGGGGCGGGCCGCGGTGGCCGAGGCGTACGAGGATCCGGCGGCCGCGGCCGCGTACACCCCGGACACGGCGCTCATCAACTTCTATGACGGCCGGGCGAAGATGGGGATGCACCAGGACAAGGACGAGAGGTCCGGTGCGCCGGTGGTGTCCTTGAGCATCGGTGACACCTGCGTCTTCCGGTTCGGCAATACGGAGGGCCGGGGGCGGCCGTACACCGATGTCGAGCTGGCCTCCGGGGACCTGTTCGTCTTCGGCGGACCGTCCCGCTTCGCGTATCACGGGGTGCCGAAGGTGCACCCGGGTACGGCCGGCCCGGTGACCGGCCTGACCAGCGGGCGGCTCAACATCACCTTGCGCGAGACGGGCCTCGGCTGACCTCGCGGTCAGCACTCAGCGTGGTCACCGCGCACCGTGGTCACCGCGCACCGTGGTCACCGCGCACCGTGGTCAGCGCGCACCGTGGTCACCGCTCCCGGGACCGCGAATGGCCGAAGAGTATGCGGTAGGCGATGAGCAGGACGAGTGCTCCGCCGATGGCCGCGACCCAGGTGGGGCCGTCGTAGAACCCCTTGTCGATGGGGTGGTCGAGCCAGCGGGCCGATATCCAGCCGCCGATGAACGCTCCCGCGACACCGATGAGGGTCGTACCGATCAGCCCGCCGGGGTCCCGGCCGGGGAGCAGAATTTTCGCGACAGCGCCGGCCAGCAGTCCGAGAATGATCCAGCTGATGATGCCCATGCCGTGAACCTGCCTTTCGTCCGGTGTTGCCCCGTAAGACGCCGCAGCGCGGGATGCGGTTGCGATGGCGACCCGGCTCGACTGCCCGGTCGGCAATTGACTACCCCGCACTCAGGGGGACATACATCGACGGACGGAAGCGGCGAGTCCTCGCCAGTACCGCGCGCCTTCGCCGGACCTCTCCGCCCTCCCGGCTCTCCCCGTGCTCCCCGCGCTCTCCGCTTTCGCCTCATGTGCTCCCGGCCTGATACTGGGTGTGAGCCGCGATAACGGATGGCCCACACGGAAGGCATGTGATCATGAAGCTCCTGGAGCTGATCCTCAACGTCTTGTGGCTGGTCTTCTGCGGGATCTGGCTGGCACTCGGGTACGTGGTCGCGGCGATCATCTGCTTCGTGCTGATCATCACCATCCCGTTCGGCATCGCTTCCCTGCGGATCGCCGGCTACGTGCTGTGGCCCTTCGGCCGCACCACGGTGGAGCGCCCGGACGCCGGGGCGCCTTCCTTCGTCGGCAACGTCATCTGGGTCGTCCTCGCCGGCTGGTGGCTGGCCCTGGCTCACCTGCTGACCAGCATCCCGCTCTTCCTGTCGATCATCGGCATCCCGTTCGGCTGGGCGAATCTGAAGCTGATCCCGATCTCGCTGATGCCGCTGGGCCGGGACGTCGTGCCGTCGGACGAGCGCTTCGCGGTGCGCTGACGGCGGCGGCTCACGGCAGCGGCCTCACGGCCTGCCGCCCGCCATCCGCTCCAGTCGGGCGATACGTTCCGCCATCGGGGGATGCGTGGAGAAGAGCCTCGAATACCCCTGTCCGGCGCGGAAGGGGTTGGCGATCATCATGTGGCTCGCCGTCTCCAACCGGGGCTCGGGCGGCAGCGGAAGCTGCTTCGTACCGGCGTCCAGCTTGCGCAGAGCGCTGGCGAGGGCCAGCGGGTCGCCCGTGATCCGCGCGCCCGAGGCATCCGCCGCGTACTCGCGTGAGCGGCTCACCGCGAGCTGGATGACCGTGGCGGCAAGGGGGCCCAGGATCATGATCAGCAGCAGGCCGAAAACGCCCGGCCCGTCATCGTCGTCGGAGCGGCCGAAGGGGATGAGCCAGGCGAAGTTCACCAGGAACATCAGGATGGAGGCGAGGGCGCCGGCCACCGAGGAGATCAGGATGTCGCGGTTGTGGACGTGGCTGAGCTCGTGGCCGAGGACACCGCGCAGCTCCCGCTCGTCGAGGATGCCCAGGATCCCTTCCGTGCAGCAGACGGCGGCGTTGCGCGGGTTGCGGCCGGTGGCGAAGGCGTTGGGAGCCTGGGTCGGGGAGATGTACAGGCGCGGCATGGGCCGCCGGGCCGCGGTCGAGAGCTCGCGGACGATGCGGTAGAGCTGCGGCGCCTGGATTTCGCTGACCGGGCGGGCACGCATCGCGCGCAGCGCCAGCTTGTCGCTGTTCCAGTAGGCGTACGCGCTCGTACCGACCGCCACGACGACCGCGACGATCAGACCGGTGCGGCCGAAGACGCTGCCGATGCCGATGATGAGTGCGGACAGCACGCCGAGGAGTACGGCGGTCTTCAGCCCGTTGTGCCGGCGGTGCACGGTACGCCCTCCAAGTGGTGCGGCAGGGGACCCTTTGCTGGTGCTGCTCCACTCTTCAGTGGACCCTTCCGTACAGGTCAACGCCAGGCGGGGGACGCGGGTTCCCTGGCGTGGGCCGACCAGGGGGTACGCCGTTCGGGTGGCGGCGCAGGCCGAAGACGCCGCACGGGGAGGAAGCCGTAAGGGGAGGAAGCCGTACGGGGAAGGCTCCGTACGGGGAAGGCTCCGTACGGGAAGCGGCTGCCGCGCCCCGGGCTCCCGGAGGAGACCGAGGACTCAGAAGAGGTTCATGTCGGCGAAGCGCAGCACCAGCTGCGGCACTCCGGACAGGATGACGCCCACGACGGCCGTCAGGACGATGGCCACGGTGACGGCCGCCGGGGCCTGTTTCACGACCGCCGGGCCGTGGACCGCCGGTACGCCGCCGAGAGCCCCTTCCTCACGGCTCGCGGAGCTGCTCCCGTGACCTTCCTGACCTTCTTCCTGACCCTCCGGCGACCGGAAGAGGATCGCCGTCCACCGCAGGTAGTAGTACAGCGCGATCACGACGTTGACGGCCATGAGGACCGCCAGCCAGCCGAGGCCCGCGTCGACGGCCGCCGAGAAGACCGTCACCTTGGCGAACAGGCCGATGATGCCGGGCGGCAGTCCGGCCAGACAGAGCAGGAAGAAGGCCATCGCGAGGGCGACGAGCGGGCGCTGTGCGTAGAGACCCCGATAGTCGGCGACCCGGTTGAGCGGCGTCGTCCTGGCCACCAGGGCGGCGACGGCGAAGGCGCCGAGGTTCACCACGGCGTACATCAGGGCGTACGCGACGGTGGACCCGATCCGTTCGTCGCCGGCGTACGCGGCGGCCGCGATCGGCACCAGGAAATAGCCTGCCTGGGCCACGGACGACCAGGCCAGGAGCCGGACGGCGCTCCACGCGCGCGTGGCCGACTGGCGCAGCGCCGCCACATTGCCGACGGTCATGGTGAGAGCGGCGAGGACCGCGAGCACCGGGCCCCACACGTCCGCGTACGCGGGGAAGGCGACGACGGCCACCAGGATGAGGCCGGTGAAACCGACCGCCTTGCCGACGACCGAGAGATATGCGGCGATGGGCAGGGGCGCGCCCACATAGGTGTCGGGAACCCAGAAGTGGAACGGGGCGGCGGCCGTCTTGAAGGCGAAGCCGACGAGTGTGAGGGCGACACCCGCCTTGGCGAGCGTGTCCAGCTGGCCGGGGACATGGTCCAGCTGGCCGGCGATGCGGGTCAGGTGCAGCGTGCCGGTCGTGGCGTACACGAAGCTGACGCCCAGCAGCATCACGGCGGTCGCGGTCACCGAGGAGAGGAAGAACTTCAGCGCGGCCTCGGACGAGAGCCGGTCGCCGCGCCGGAGACCGACCAGGGCGAAGGCGGGCAGCGAGGCGACCTCAAGGGCGACGACCAGGGTGGCGAGGTCGCGCGCGGCGGGCAGCAGGGCCGCGCCGGCCGCCGAGGCGAGCAGCAGGAACCAGTACTCCCCCGCCGGGAGTTCGCGCATGTCGTCGGTGAGCGAGAGCAGGGCGGTGAGCAGCGCCCCGCCGAGCACCAGCAGCTGGATGACCAGGGCGAAGTGGTCGGCGGTGTAGCTGCAGACAGCCGGGTCGGTGGGGAGGCAGAACGTCGAGCGGCCGCCGTCGCGCAGCGGGAGGAGGGTCGCGAGCGCGGCGACGAGCCCGGCGATCGCGACACCACCGAGGAGCGGCTTGCGGTGCTCCGGTACGAAGAGGTCGGCGACCAGGATGATCAGACCGGCCACAGCGGTGATGGTGGGGGGTGCGATCGCGAGCCAGTCGATGGACTGGACGAGGCTGACGGCGCCGACGGCGCTCTCGGCGGCCACGGTCACGACGTGCCTCCTGCGAGGAGCTTCTGGACAACCGGGTCGGTGAGGCCGAGGAGGACGGCGGGCCAGAGTCCGGCGAGGACGGTCAGGGCGACGAGGGGGGTCCAGGCGACGGCTTCGTAGCGCTGGACGTCGGCGAGGGGCGGGGCCTCCGGCGGTTTCACGCCCATGCAGACGCGGCGTACGACGATCAGGAGGTACGCGGCGGTGAGCAGGGTGCCGAAGCCCGCGATCACCATGTAGGTGAGGAAGGCGGGGCGGCTGAGTCCTGCGGCGGGGTCGAAGGCGCCGAACATCGCGAGCATCTCGCCCCAGAATCCGGCGAGGCCGGGCAGGCCGAGTGAGGCGACGGCCGCGAAGGCGAGCAGCCCTCCGAGGCGGGGGGCGCGGCCGTAGAGCGCGGCGCCGGTGGCGCCGGACAGCGTGTCGAGGTCGGCGGTGCCGTACCGGTCCTTGAGGGATCCGACCAGGAAGAACAGCAGGCCGGTGATGAGGCCGTGGGCGATGTTGGCGAAGAGCGCGCCGTTGACGCCGGTGGGGGTCATCGTCGCGATGCCGAGCAGCACGAAGCCCATGTGACCGACGGAGGAGTAGGCGATCAGCCGTTTGAGGTCGCCGCCCGCGCCCTGCTTGGCGAGGGCGAGGCAGGCGAGGGATCCGTAAATGATGCCGACGACGGCGAGGGCCGCGAGATAGGGCGCGAAGGTGCGCATCCCGTCAGGGGCGATGGGCAGGACGATACGGACGAAACCGTACGTACCCATTTTGAGCAGGACGCCCGCGAGGAGCACGGAGCCGACGGTCGGGGCGGCGGTGTGGGCGTCCGGCAGCCAGCTGTGCAGCGGCCACATCGGCGTCTTCACGGCGAGCCCGAGACCGATCGCGAGAACGGCGGTGACCTGCACGAACGTGCTGAGACCTGAGCCGTTGTCAGTGGCGAGTGCCACCATGTCGAAGGTGCCCGCGTTGAGCCCGATCAGCAGCAGGCCGAGCAGCATGACCACGGAGCCGAGCAGTGTGTAGAGGATGAATTTCCAGGCGGCGGCCTGCCGGCCGCCGGGCACTCCTTCCGATCCGCCCCAGCGGGCGATCAGGAAGTACATCGGGATCAGCACCATCTCGAAGGCCAGGAAGAAGAGCAGCAGGTCGAGGACGGCGAAGGTCGCGAGTGTGCCGGACTCCAGGAGGAGGAGCAGGGCGACGAATGCCTTGGGCGAGGGGCCCGCAGGCATCTTGAAGTAGCTGTAGAGCGCGCAGAGGAAGGTCAGCAGCGCGGTCAGGACCAGGAGAGGGAGCGAAATGCCGTCGACGCCGAGATGGATCCGCACGTCCAGTGCCGCGATCCAGCTGATGTCCGTCGTGGCCTGCATCCTCGACGCGTGGTCGCGGTCGAAGCCGAGCGCCAGGACGATCGCGGCGACGAGGATCGCGCCGGTCACGGTCACGCCGTGGCGGAGCACCGCCTGGTCGGGGTTCTTGCCCGTCAGCCCGGGCGGGGCCGGGAGCAGGACGGCCGCGGCGCCGATGAGCGGCCCGACGACGATCAACGCGAGAAGGGCCTGCATCACGGATTCACTGATATCGATCACGGCTCACGCTCCGGCGGCGACGAGTACGGCGGCGATCGCCAGGACGACGGAGCCGGCGAGCAGGGCGCTCAGGTAGGTCTGCACATTGCCGGTCTGCGCGCGGCGTACGGCGGCGCCCAGCCAGCGGGTGCCGGTGCCCGCACCGCGTACGTAGGTGTCGACGACCTCGCGGTCGAGGAAGCGGACCAGCTCGGCGGCCGCCAGGACGGGGCGTACGAAAAGGCTGTGGTAGACGGCGTCGAGGTGGAAGCCGGCCGCCGCGTGGCGGTGGAGCGGTCCCAGCAGGAGCCGGCCGGGGTCGGCAGGGTCGGGGGCCGCCGCGATGTCGCCGTAGGCGGGGACGTGGCTTTCGATGGCTTCCGCCTCGGAGAGGGCGGGTTCGCCGTCGGGGTGGGCGGCGACCGCGCCGATCGGGGTCCGGGCGGCCAGCGCCGAGGTGTGCCGCCAACTGCCGTATGTGATCAGGCCGCCGGCCAGCGCGATGCCCGTGGACAGGACGGAGGTGGTGAAGTTCGGCGCGAGGCTGTGGCCGTCGAACCAGTCGGCGAGATAGCCGACCGTCAGGCCGAGCCCGATGGTGGGAATGGCCAGCACCCAGAGGACGGCGTTCATGACGACCGGCTGCTTGCCGTGGTCGGGAGCCTCGGCGCCTCGGCCGCGGAAGGCGAGCAGCCACAGGCGGGTGGCGTAGGCGGCGGTGAGAAGGGCGGCCACCAGGCCGGAGACGAGCACGGTCCAGCCCGCCGCCCCGGGAGCGCTGCCCGAGTCGCCGAGCGCGGCGTGCTCGGCGGCGACGAGGACGGACTCCTTGGAGAAGAAACCGGCGAAGGGAGGGATCGCGGCGAGCGCGAGCAGCGCGATCGTCATCGTCCAGAAGGCGTCCGGGATGCGCTTGGCCAGTCCGCGCGTACGGGACATGGCAGCCAGCGAGTTGGTGCCGGCGGCGTGGATGATCACGCCGGCGCCGAGGAAGAGGAGGGCCTTGAACGCACCGTGCGAGACGAGATGGAAGACGGCCGCGCCACGGTCGCCCACGGCCAGGGCGCCCGACATGTAGCCGAGCTGGCCGATGGTCGAGTAGGCGAGGACCCGTTTGATGTCGTCCTGGGCGAGGGCGGCGAGACCGGAGCCGACCATCGTGATCGCGGCCATCACGGCCAGCACCACCAGGGCCGCCGCCGAGGCGGCGAAGACGGGAAGGAGCCGGGCCACGAAGTAGATACCGGCGGCGACCATCGTCGCGGCGTGGATCAGCGCGGACACGGGCGTGGGGCCCGCCATGGCGTCGGGCAGCCAGGTGTGCAGCGGGAACTGCGCGGACTTGCCCGCGACGCCGGCGAGCAGCAGCAGCGCGATGAGGGTCGGGTGGTCGAGTCCGCCGTGCGCGACGGTGTCCAGCACGCCGGTGATGCGGAACGTGCCGGCGTCGGCGGCGAGTGCGAACAGCCCGATGAGGAAGGGGACATCGCCGAGCTTGGTGACCAGGAACGCCTTCAGGGAGGCGGCGCGTGCCTCGGGCGTCTCCCAGTAGTGGCCGACGAGGAAGTACGAGCAGATGCCCATGATCTCCCAGCCGACCAGCAGCACCATCAGATCGCCGGAGTAGACGACCAGCAGCATCGCGGAGGTGAAGAACGAGACCAGGGCGGCGTACGAGGGGTAGCGCGCGTCGCCGCGCAGATAGCCCGTCGAGTAGATCTGCACGCACGACGCGACGACACCGACCAGGACCGCGACCAGGGCGGCGAAACCGTCGATGTAGAGGGCGAGGTCGATGGGGACCGAGCCGGTCGGAGTGAGCCGGGTGGCGGCTTCCAGCGGCGCGGTTCCGTCACCGGCGCCACCGCCCTGCCGTACGGCCACGACGACGGCGAGCGCGGCCGCCGCCAGGGCCGGAAGGACGGCCAGCGGGCGGACGAAACCGGGCGCGGTGCGGCCGAGCATCAGGCCGGCGACGCCGCCCAGGAAGGGAAGGAGCGGGACGAGGACGGCGAGGGTCGTGGTGGTCACGCGGTGGCCTCAGCCTTCTGTGCCGGGGCGGCGGGCTCTTCCGGTCCGGCACCCTCGGCGGTGTCGCGGAGCCTGTCGATGTCCGAGGTGCCGCGGTTGCGGTAGACCATCAGGACGATCGCCAGGCCGATGCCGATCTCCGCGGCGGCGACGGCGATGACGAAGAGGGTGAGCGCCTGGCCGGCGTGCAGGGCGTCGCGGAGCCAGACGTCGAAGGCGACCAGGTTGAGGTTGACGGCGTTGAGCATCAGCTCGACGGACATCAGGACGAGGATCGCGTTACGGCGCGCGAGCACGCCGTACAGACCCACGCAGAACAGGAGGGCCGAGAGGACAGCGGGATAGGCGAGATGCATCAGCGCTTTTCCTTACCGCTGCGGCTGGGGGCACCGCTGTTGGCGCGGGCGTTGGTGTCGCCGGTCTTGCGGGACAGGACGATGGCACCGACGAGCGCGGCCAGCAGAAGCACGGACAGCGCTTCGAAGGGCAGCACCCAGCTCCGGAACAGGAACGTGCCGGTGACCTCGGTGGATCCCTGGGCCGGGCCTTCGAGGTCGATCCAGGTCGTACGGAACGCGTCGACGACCACCCAGATCAGACTGGCGGCCGCGACGACGGCGACCCCCAGGGCGACCGCCCGGTTGCCCGAATCGGCGTCCGGGGAATGGCCGATGGGCGCCTTGGTCAGCATCAGTCCGAAGAGGAGGAGGACCACCACGGAACCGAGATAGATCAGGACCTGCACCCAGGCGATGAACTCCGCCGTCAGCAGCAGGTACTCGACCGCCAGTCCGCCCAGCGCCACGACCAGCCAGAGCGCGGCGTGCACCAGCTGCCGGGTCGTGACGGTGACCAGGGCCGCGCCGAAGGTGAGGAGGCCGACGAGGACGAAGGCGATCTCGACGCCGGACGGTGACAGGAAGCCGTGCCCGGCCGCTTCGGCCAGCTGCGTCGCGGATGCCGAGACGGATACGGATACGGTCGTGGGTGCCGATACGGGCGCGGGCGCGGGTGCGGATACGAGTGCGAATACCGATGCGGTCGCGGCCGGGGTCGCTGCGAGGATCACTCGCCCGCCTCCTGTTCCGGTTCCCGCTGCTGGGCCTGCTGGGCCGCGGCGAGCTTGTCCGCCGTCTTGCGGGCGGCGCCGAGCTCCTTCGGTTCCTCGGCGCCCGGGTCGAGCGCGGGCGGCTCGGGCACCGTCCACATCCACTCGCGGAGCTTGTCGCGCTCGTGGGTGAGTTCGCGGATGTCCGTCTCCGCGTACTCGAACTCGGGCGACCAGAACAGCGCGTCGAAAGGACAGACCTCGATGCAGATACCGCAGTACATGCAGAGCGAGAAGTCGATGGCGAACCGGTCGAGGACGTTACGGCTGCGCTCGCGGCCGCCGGGGGCGGCGGCCGGCACGGTCTCCTTGTGGGAGTCGATGTAGATGCACCAGTCCGGGCACTCACGGGCGCAGAGCATGCAGACCGTGCAGTTCTCCTCGAACAGCCCGATCACCCCGCGGCTGCGGGGCGGGAGTTCGGGCTGCTTGTCCGGGTACTGCGCGGTGACGGTCTTCTTCGTCATCGTGCGCAGGGTGACGGCCAGGCCCTTGGCCAGGCCGGAGCCGGGGATCGGGGGCATCAGTTGATCGCCACCTTCACGATGCCGGTGAGCGCGATCTGCGCGAGAGCGAGGGGAATGAGCACCGTCCAGGCGAGTTTCTGCAGCTGGTCCTCGCGCAGCCGCGGATAACTCACCCGCAGCCAGATGACGATGAAGGCGAGCACGGCGGCCTTGAGGAGGGTCCAGACCCAGCCGTAGCCGTCACCGCCGAGCGGGCCGTGCCAGCCGCCGAGGAAGAGGACGGTGGTCAGCCCGCAGAGCACGACGATGCCCGCGTACTCGGCGAGGAGGAACAGGGCGAAGCGCAGGCCCGTGTACTCCGTGTAGGCGCCGAAGATGATCTCGGAGTCGGCGACCGGCATGTCGAAGGGCGGGCGCTGGAGTTCGGCGAGGCCCGCCACGAAGAAGACCAGGGCGCCGATGAGCTGCCACGGCAGCCACCACCACTGGAAGGCGTTGAGGATGCCGGGCAGCGAGACCGTACCGGCCGCCATGGCGACGGAGGCGGCGGCGAGCAGCATCGGCAGCTCGTACGCGAGCAGTTGGGCGGCGGTCCGGAGGCCGCCAAGGAGGGAGAACTTGTTGGCCGAGGCCCAGCCCGCCATGAGCGAGCCGAGTACCCCGATGCCCATCACGGCGAGTACGAAGAAGATGCCCGCGTCGACGACCTGACCGACCGCGCCCTCGCTCGGGCCGACCGGGATCACGACCAGGACGAGGAGGTACGGGAGGAGGGCGACGGCCGGGGCGAGTTGGAAGACCCGGCGGTCGGCGTCGGCCGGGACGATGTCTTCCTTCTGGGCGAACTTCACGCCGTCCGCGACGAGCTGGGCCCAGCCGTGGAAGCCACCCGCGTACATGGGTCCGAGACGGCCCTGCATATGGGCCATCACCTTGTGTTCGGTCTGCCCCACGGCGAGGGGCAGGACCAGGAACACGGCGAAGACGACGATCAGCCGGAGGGCGACGTCGAGCACGTCGTTCACGCGTCTCCTCCGGGGCGGTCGCTCTCGGGCCTGTCACTGTCGGGGTGCTTGCCGCTCGGGCGGTCACTGTCCGGGCGGTCGCCGTCCGGGCGGTCACTGTCCGGGCGGTCACTGTCCGGGCGGTCACTGTCCCGGTCTTCGGGTGCCTTGTCAGGAGCGGGCTGTTCTTCGCCGTCCTCGAAGGCCGGACGGGGTTGGTGCCACGGCGCGTCGGGAGCGACCGGCGATGCTGCCGGCGGGCTCGCGGGTGGGCTCACGGGCGGGCTCACGGGCGGGCTCGCGGGCGGGCTCGCGGGCGGGCTCGCGGGCGTTGCCGGACTCGGTGGCGACGGCGGCGTCGAGGCCGGTGGCGTCGCAGCCGGTGTCGCCGGCGCGCTCTCCGGCTGCTGGCTCGCCGACCCCTCCGCGACACTGCGGGCACGCCGCACCGGGCGGTCACCGGCGGGGCGCGCCGCGCGGGCGGGACGCGCGGGGGCCGGGGGGAGCTGGCCCTTGAGAGGGCCCCACTCGTTCGGATCGGGAACGCCGGGCGGGAGCATCTGGCGCCGCTTCGGACCGGCGTGCCCCGCGCCCGCCGCGGGCTCACCCGGCTCCTTCGCGCCCGGCCACGCCTTGGCGACCCGGGCCGCGAGGACGAAGTCCTTCCGCAGCGGGTGGCCTTCGAAGGTCTCGGGGAGCAGGAGGTGGACGAGGTTCGGGTGGTCCGTGAAGGTCACGCCGAACATCTCGTACGTCTCGCGCTCGTGCCAGCCCGCGCCCGCGTAGACCCCGAGGGCGGTGGGGAGGACAGCGGCCTCGTGCGGGACGGTCGTACGGACCAGCAGGCGGCGGACCGTACCGCCGTCCAGTGCGGCCACATGGGCACAGACGCGGAAGCCCGTGCCCGGTTCGTCGACCGCGCTCAGCCAGTCGAAGTAGCTGCAGCCCAGCACGTCGCGGGCGGTTTCGAGGGCGGTGATCCAGGCCGTGGGCGGGACGTCGACCGTCAGGAGGTCGTAGGCCCGCTCGGCCGTGGCGTCCTCGCCGAAGATCCCGGCGACGGCCTCCGGGAGCCGGTCATAGGCGTTCCGGTCGGCCGCGTCCTGGTCCGGCACGTTCAGCTCAGACACGCTCTGGTCGGCCGCGTTCTCGTCCGGCACGTTCTCGTCCGGCACGTTCTCGTCGGGCGCGTTCACGAAGTGCTCTCCCCCGGTGTCGGCGGCGCGGCGATCAGGCCGCTGCGCAGCGCGGCGGTCGAGGGGCGGGGCCCCGGGCCGTAGCGCTCGCCGAGCGATTCGCGGGCGATCTTCTCCTGGAGCTTGAGGATGCCCTGGAGCAGCGCCTCGGGACGCGGCGGGCAGCCGGGTACGTAGACGTCGACCGGGATGATCTGGTCGACGCCCTTCGTCACGGAGTACGAGTCCCAGTACGGGCCGCCGCAGTTGGAGCAGGCGCCGAAGGAGATCACGTATTTGGGCTCGGGCATCTGCTCGTACAGCCGCTTCACCGCGGGCGCCATCTTGTCCGTGACCGTGCCGGACACGACCATCAGGTCGGCCTGACGCGGCCCCGGTGCGAAGGGGATCACGCCGAGGCGGATGAAGTCGTGCCGGGCCATGGAGGCGGCGATGAATTCGATCGCGCAGCAGGCGAGCCCGAAGTTGAAGACCCAGAGGCTGTAACGGCGGCCCCAGTTGAGGACCACCTTCATCGGCTCGGGGGCCAGCCGGGAGAGCACACCGAGACGCTTCGGCTCCGGAAGCAGTTCCTGATGCGGCTCCGGGAGCTGCCCGGGGAGCGGCTCGGGGGTCGGGGTCACGTCCATTCGAGGACGCCCTTCTTCCATGCGTAGAGCAGTCCTACGGCCAGGAAGCCGAGGAAGATGAACATCTCGACCAGCGTCGTGGCGCCGTACCCGGGGGCGGCGAACACGGTCGCCCACGGAAACAGGAAGATCGAGTCGACGGCGAAGATCACGTAGAGGAACGCGTAGACGTAGTAGCGGACCTGGGTATGGGCCCAGCCCTCGCCGACGGGGTCCACACCGCATTCGTAGGTGAGCAGCTTCTCGGGCGTGGGTACGACCGGCCGCAGCAGCCGGCTCGCTCCGAAGGCCACGGCGACGAACAGCACGCCGACGACCGCCAGCAGCCCGACCACCGAATAGCTCTGGAAGTAGTCCACCGCGAGAACGGCCGGTTCCGACACGTCCGACACGTCCGCTCCTCGCTCCCTGACCCGGTAACAGCACTTCGACGATCTGTACGGACGGGAGTCTAGGCCCTGCTAAAGAACGGGTAAGCAGCCGCGTCTCGCATAGTGGGGTTATCCCTACTTCACGCCACCCAGCAACCCCATGGCGCGGGGTACCCGTGCCAGGCACGCTTGGTCCTTATGACCGCCAGTAACGCCCTCCCCGATCCCGACACCGGCATTGACCGGCCGCCACCCGTTCGCTTCCCGTTCGAACGCCATACCTGGAGCGAGATCGCGTATCTCCTGTCGAACCTGCCGTTCGCTCTGATCGGGTTCGTGTACGTGGTGGCCACGGTCACCACGGGTGTGGGGCTGTCCGTGACGGTGATCGGGCTGCCGTGGCTCGTCGCCGGGCTCGCCGGCGCGCGGCTGCTCGGCCGGGCGGAGCGTGCGCGGGCCCGGGCGCTGCTGGGCGTACGGGTGGACGAGCCGAGCCCGCTCGGCGCCCACACGCGCAGCCGCCCCGACGGTGTCCTCGGGTGGGTATGGGCCGGGCTGAAGGACCCGGTGGCATGGCGGACCATGCTGTACGCGTTCATCCGCCTGCCGTGGGGCGTGCTGACCTTCACCATCACCCTGGTGGGTCTCTTCGTCCTCTGGCCGGTGCTCCCCTTCGTGACGCGCGGACTCACCAACGCCGACCGGTCGATGGTGCGGGGGCTGCTCTCGCCCTCCGACGAGCTGGAGCGGCGGATCTCCGAGCTGGAGTCGGACCGGGGGGTGGTCGTGGACACGGCGGCGGCCGATCTGCGCCGGATCGAGCGCGACCTGCACGACGGCGCGCAGGCCCGCCTCGTGGCGCTGGCCATGGGGCTCGGGCTCGCCAAGGAGAAGCTGACCGAGGACCCGGAGGCGGCCGCCGACATGGTCGCCGAGGCGCACGGCGAGGTGAAACTGGCCCTCCAGGAACTGCGCGAGCTGGCACGCGGCATCCATCCGGCGGTCCTCACCGACCGGGGCCTGGACGCGGCACTCTCCGCCATCGCCTCCCGCTGCACGGTCCCGGTGACGGTGACCGTCGAGCTGACCGAGCGGCCGGCGGAGGCGATCGAGGGCATCGCGTACTTCACGGTCTCCGAACTGCTCCAGAACGTCAGCAAGCACAGCGGGGCCCGCACGGCAGCCGTCGAGGTGCGGCGGACGGAGGAGCGCCTGCTGATCCAGGTCCGGGACGACGGGCGCGGTGGCGCGCGTCTCGACGGCGGTACGGGCATGTCCGGGCTGGCCGAACGGCTCGGCGCGGTCGACGGGCTGTTCGTCCTCGATTCCCCGGTCGGCGGCCCCACGCTCATCACGGCGGAGCTGCCCTGGCGACGGCGTGGCACGGCGTAGGACAGCTGCCCGACCGTACGAGGGGCACGCGTACGAGGGGCACGCGTACAAGGAGCACGCGTACAAGGAGCACGCCCCGGGCCACGGTCTGTGGGCCGGGCCACACCCTGCGGGGTGGGGAAAACCCCAGGGTGAAGACGGAGACCGGCCTCATGGTGCGGACTCACCGGCCCCGGGACCATGAATCCATGGACGTACCGGGCCCGCACGTACCGGGCCCGCACGTACCCGGCCCGCACGCGGCGGGACCGCACGCGCACCGATTCACCGACCCGCTCGATTCACCGACACGCTCGCCGACCTCCTCGCCGGCCCCTCCCCGGCCCTCCTCACAGAACGGACCGTTCCGATGGCCATGGATGACGGATCGCGGCCGCGTCGCCTCTTCCTTCCGCCGGTGCTGCGCGCCCCGGTCGCGGGCCGCACCTGGCGTGAGTTCGGCTACTTGCTGCTGAGCGCGCCGATCAGCGCGGTGCTGTTCGCGTACGCGATCGCGACGATCTCGCTGGGCGCCGGGCTGCTGATCACCTTCCTCGGGGTCCCGCTGCTGGCGGCGGGACTGGCCGGCTGCCGTGGTTTCGGCGCGCTGGAGCGGGCCCGCGCGCGCGGGCTGCTGAGGGTGGACGTGGCCGATCCGGCGCCGGTACGCGGTCGGAAGAGCGGGCTGATGTCCTGGGTCGGCGCGGTCCTGAAGAGCGGGGTGTCCTGGCGGCATCTCGTGTACGCGATCACGCACTTCCCGTGGGCGGTGTCCGCGTTCACGGTGTCGGTGACGTTCTGGGTCAGCGGCTGGGCAATGTTCAGCTATCCGCTGTGGCAGTGGGTGTTCCCCGGCCATCTCGACCAGCCGGGGATCGCGCTCTACGACGACACCGGCGGCAACGGCATCTACCTCGACAGCCCGTTCGAGATCGGGGCCACCAGTGCGGTCGGGCTGGTGCTGGTGCTGGCCTCCCCCTGGGTGATCCGTGGTCTGACATGTGTGGACCGGCTGATGGTCACCGGGCTGCTCGGGCCGTCCCGGCTCGCTTCCCGCGTCTCGGAGCTGGAATCGGACCGGGGGGTGGTCGTGGACACGGCGGCGGCCGATCTGCGCCGGATCGAGCGCGACCTGCACGACGGCGCGCAGGCCCGCCTCGTGGCGCTGGCCATGGATCTGGGGCTGGCGAAGGAGAAGCTGACCGAGGACCCCGAGGCCGCGGCGCGCATGGTCGACGAGGCGCACGGGGAAGTGAAGACGGCCCTGCGGGAGCTGCGCGAGCTGGCGCGCGGCATCCACCCGGCCGTCCTCACCGACCGGGGCCTGGACGCGGCACTCTCCGCCATCGCCTCCCGCTGCACGGTCCCGGTGACGGTGGAGGTCGATCTGCCCGCCAGGCCGGCGGCCGCCATCGAGGGCATCGCGTACTTCACGGTCTCCGAGCTGCTCCAGAACGTCAGCAAGCACAGCGGGGCCCGCCGCGCCTCGGTGGATGTGTGGCAGACGGACGGACGGCTGATGCTCCAGGTCACGGATGACGGCAGGGGCGGGGCGGACAGTGCGGCCGGCAGTGGCCTCGCCGGGCTCACGGAGCGGCTGGACGCGGTGGACGGCATCCTGGCCGTCGATTCCCCGGCGGGCGGCCCGACGACGGTGACGGCCGAGCTGCCCTGGCGGGGCTGACCGTACGGACTGACCGTACGGACTGACCGTACGGGCGCGGATACTGCGATGCTGGACGCCGGGTACGGATGGGACGACCAACCCGGCCGACACCGGCCGACACCGGCCGACAAGACCAACGACCGACGACGACCAACAGGGACAGTGGGGGCAAGGGGTCGTGGAGGACAGAGTGCGCGTGGTCATCGCCGAGGACTCGGTGCTGCTTCGGGAGGGCCTGACCCGGCTGCTGACCGACCGCGGCCACGACGTGGTCGCCGGTGTGGGCGACGGAGAAGCGCTGATCAGGACCGTGGGTGAGCTGGCCGCCCAGGGCGCGCTGCCCGACGTGGTGGTCGCGGACGTACGGATGCCGCCGACCCATACCGACGAAGGGGTACGGGCCGCCGTGCGGCTGCGCCGGGAGCATCCGGGTATCGGGGTGCTGGTGCTGTCGCAGTACGTCGAGGAGCGGTACGCCACCGAGCTGCTGGCCTCCAGCAGCCGGGGCGTCGGCTACCTCCTCAAGGACCGGGTGGCCGACGTCAGGGATTTCGTGGACGCGGTCGTGCGGGTGTCCAAGGGAGGGACGGCGCTGGATCCCGAGGTGGTGGCCCAGCTGCTGGGCCGGAGCCGTCAGCAGGACGTGCTGGCCAGGCTGACGCCTCGCGAGCGGGAGGTGCTCGGACTGATGGCCGAGGGGCGGACGAATTCGGCGGTCGCACGGCAGCTGGTCGTCAGCGACGGCGCGGTCGAGAAGCACGTCAGCAATATCTTCCTGAAACTTGGTCTTTCCCCTAGTGATGGAGATCACCGGCGAGTCCTGGCCGTGTTGACCTATCTGAAAACCTGACCGCCGGGCCACTATGGCTGTCATCCCGTCAGGCGCTGGTGGGACATGAGCCCTAGAACTAAAGGATGAGAGCGGCGCGACGGTCACGGAGGGATCCGGGGGCGGACAAAATCTGCCAAATCAGGGCGTTGCTGCGCCCCGATACGGCGTGCGCTCTACGATCGGCCAAGGGAAGGTGACCCTTACCGACGTAGGGTGGCCTCCGGAACTGCCGGGCGGCCGGTCAGTTCCGAGCCGCCGCCTCGAAGGAGGTCCAGTTCAGTGACCAGCCAGGTCAGTAGCCCAGCCGAGCGTGCCGATGAGGCCGACGACGCGAGAGAACAGGGTGCGGTCCCCGCAGCGGGCACAGCCACCACCGCAGGCGCCACGGCCACGGCGGACGCGGTCGCCGCGGAACACGCGGTCGCCGCGGAACACACAGCGGGAGCGACGAGCACAGCGACCGCTGTCGCCACGGCCGAGAAGCCCCAGAAGGCTGAGCAGGCCGAGAAGGCTGAGCGGGCCGAGAAGCCCGAGAAGGAAACCCGCCGCCTCGACCGGGTGATCATCCGTTTCGCGGGTGACTCGGGTGACGGCATGCAGTTGACGGGTGACCGGTTCACGTCGGAGACGGCGTCGTTCGGCAACGACCTGTCGACCCTGCCGAACTTCCCGGCCGAGATCCGGGCGCCTGCCGGGACCCTGCCCGGCGTGTCCTCGTTCCAGCTGCACTTCGCGGACCACGACATCCTCACCCCGGGTGACGCCCCCAACGTGCTGGTCGCGATGAACCCGGCCGCGCTCAAGGCGAACATCGCCGATGTGCCGCGTGGCGCGGAGATCATCGTCAACACCGACGAGTTCACCAAGCGCCCGATGGCCAAGGTCGGCTATCTGACCTCGCCGCTCGAAGACGGCTCGCTGGACGGCTACCAGGTCCACCCCGTGCCGCTGACGACGCTGACGATCGAGGCGCTCAAGGACTTCGGGCTCTCCCGCAAGGAGGCCGAACGCTCGAAGAACATGTTCGCGCTCGGGCTGCTGTCGTGGATGTACCACCGGCCGACCGAGAGCACCGAGAAGTTCCTGCGGGCGAAGTTCGCGAAGAAGCCGCAGATCGCCGAGGCGAACGTGGCCGCGTTCCGCGCCGGCTGGAACTTCGGCGAGACGACCGAGGACTTCGCGGTCTCGTACGAGGTCGCCCCGGCCACCGCCGCCTTCCCGGCCGGTACCTACCGCAACATCTCCGGGAACCTGGCGCTGTCCTACGGCCTGATCGCCGCCGGCCACCAGGCCGACCTGCCGCTCTACCTCGGCTCGTACCCGATCACCCCGGCCTCGGACATCCTGCACGAGCTGTCCAAGCACAAGAACTTCGGTGTGCGGACCTTCCAGGCCGAGGACGAGATCGCCGCCATCGGCGCGGCGCTCGGCGCGTCCTTCGGCGGCTCGCTCGCCGTCACCACCACCTCCGGCCCGGGCGTCGCGCTCAAGTCGGAGACCATCGGTCTGGCGGTCTCCCTGGAGCTGCCGCTGCTGGTGGTCGCCATCCAGCGCGGCGGGCCCTCCACCGGGCTGCCCACCAAGACCGAGCAGGCGGACCTGCTCCAGGCGATGTACGGGCGCAACGGCGAGGCACCCGTCCCGATCGTCGCCCCGAGGACCCCGGCGGACTGCTTCGACGCCGCGCTGGACGCCGCCCGGATCGCCCTGACGTACCGGACACCCGTCTTCCTCCTCTCGGACGGCTATCTCGCCAACGGCTCCGAGCCGTGGCGGGTCCCGGAAGCCGAGGAACTGCCCGACCTGCGGGTGGCCTTCGCGACCGGACCCAACCACGAGCTGGCCGACGGCACCGAGGTGTTCTGGCCGTACAAGCGCGACCCGAAGACGCTGGCCCGCCCGTGGGCGGTCCCCGGCACCCCCGGCCTCGAACACCGGATCGGCGGCATCGAGAAGCAGGACGGCACGGGCAACATCTCGTACGACCCGGCCAACCACGACTTCATGGTCCGCACCCGCCAGGCCAAGATCGACGGCATCCAGGTCCCCGACCTGACCGTCGACGACCCGGACGGCGCGCGCACGCTCGTGCTCGGCTGGGGTTCCACGTACGGCCCGATCACCGCCGCCGTGCGCCGGCTGCGCAAGGCCGGATCCCCCATCGCGCAGGCCCACCTGCGCCATCTGAACCCCTTCCCGCGCAACCTCGGGGAGATCCTCGCCCGGTACGACAAGGTCGTCGTCCCCGAGATGAACCTCGGTCAGCTCGCCATGCTGCTCCGGGCGAAATACCTGGTCGACGCCCACTCGTACAACCAGGTCAACGGCATGCCGTTCAAGGCCGAGCAGCTCGCCACGGCCCTCCAGGAGGCCATCGATGTCTGATACGAACGAGCTGCTGACGCTGGTCCCCAAGGCCGCCGCCAAGCAGTCGATGAAGGACTTCAAGTCCGACCAGGAAGTCCGCTGGTGCCCGGGCTGCGGTGACTACGCGGTGCTGGCCGCGGTCCAGGGCTTCATGCCCGAACTGGGCCTGGCCAAGGAGAACATCGTCTTCGTCTCCGGCATCGGCTGCTCCTCCCGCTTCCCGTACTACATGAATACGTACGGGATGCATTCCATCCACGGCCGTGCCCCGGCCATCGCGACCGGTCTGGCGACTTCTCGCCGCGATCTGTCGGTCTGGGTCGTCACGGGTGACGGCGACGCGCTCTCCATCGGCGGCAACCACCTCATCCACGCGCTGCGCCGGAACGTCAATCTGAAGATCCTGCTGTTCAACAACCGGATCTACGGTCTGACCAAGGGCCAGTACTCCCCCACCTCCGAGGTCGGGAAGATCACCAAGTCGACGCCGATGGGCTCGCTCGACGCGCCCTTCAACCCGGTGTCGCTGGCGATCGGCGCCGAGGCCGGCTTCGTGGCCCGTACGGTCGACTCCGACCGCAAGCACCTCACCGAGGTCCTGCGGCAGGCCGCCGACCACCCCGGCACCGCACTGGTGGAGATCTACCAGAACTGCAACATCTTCAACGACGGCGCCTTCGAGGTCCTCAAGGACAAGGAGCGGGCGGCGGAAGCCGTGATCCGGCTGGAGCACGGGCAGCCCATCCGCTTCGGCATCCCGCTGGAGAACGGCCTCGGCTCGAAGGGCGTGGTACGGAACCCGGCCACCGGCGACCTGGAGGTGGTGGCCGTCACCGCCGAGAACGAGTCGCGGATCCTCGTGCACGACGCGCACACGGCGAGCCCCACGACCGCGTTCGCGCTGTCCCGCCTCGCCGACCCGGACACGCTGCACCACACGCCCATCGGGGTACTGCGCAGCGTGGAGCGTCCCGTCTACGACACCCTCATGTCCGACCAGCTCGACGCGGCGGTCGAGCAGCACGGCAAGGGCGATCTCTCCTCGATGCTCGCCGGCGCGGACACCTGGACCGTCGTCGGCTGACGCGCCCACCGATACGCCCACCGACGCCCGGGGCCCGGATCTCCCAGAATCTCAGGAGGTCCGGGCCCCGTCGTATGTCCCGGCTGTCCCGGCGGGCCGCGACGCGTGACGCCGTGCGCCCCCTCCCGTGTCATGACCGTATGACGATACGGACATGACATTTTGCCCGTTTCCCGGCTACCTTCGTCGGGACGTCGCGGGTGCCGCGACGGCGCGCGCGTGCGGCACCGGGAGGGCCAGTGAAGAAGGCGGACAGCGAACAGCGGAGCGGACTGCTGTACGGGATCGGCGCCTACGGGATGTGGGGACTGGTCCCGCTCTTCTGGCCACTGCTCAAGCCGGCCGGCGCGATGGAGATCCTCGCCCACCGGATGGTCTGGTCACTGGTCTTCGTCGCCGTCTGGCTGCTCGCGCTGCGCCACTGGGGCTGGGTACGGGAGCTGATACGCCAGCCCCGCAAGCTGGGGCTCCTCGCCATCGCCGCCACCGTGATCAGCGTCAACTGGGGCTTCTACATCTGGGCGGTCAACACCGGCCGGGTCGTCGAGGCGTCCCTCGGCTACTTCATCAATCCGCTGGTCACCATCGCCATGGGCGTGCTGCTCCTCAAGGAACGGCTGCGGCCCGCCCAGTGGGCGGCGGTCTTCATCGGCTTCGCGGCGGTGCTGGTGCTCGCGATCGGTTACGGGCGGCCGCCCTGGATCTCGCTGACGCTGGCCTTCTCGTTCGCGGTCTACGGCCTGGTCAAGAAGAAGGTCAACATCGGCGGTCTGGAGTCGCTGGCGGCCGAGGCCGCCGTCCAGTTCCTCCCCGCGCTCGGCTATCTGATCTGGCTGAGCGCGTCGTCGGGAACATCCACGTTCGGCACGGAGGGCGCCGGGCACACGACCCTGCTCGCCGCGACGGGCGTGGTCACCGCCGTACCGCTGGTCTGCTTCGGCGCGGCGGCGATCCGGGTGCCGCTGTCGATGCTGGGGCTGCTCCAGTATCTGGCGCCGGTCTTCCAGTTCGTGCTGGGCATCGTGTACTTCCACGAGTCGATGCCGGTGGAGCGCTGGGCGGGCTTCTCGCTGGTCTGGCTGGCGCTGTCCCTCCTGACCTGGGACGCGCTGCGCACGGCCCGCCGCACGAGGGCGCAGGCGCTGCGGCTGTCGGCTGCGGCCACGGCGACCTCGGCGACCACGGCGACCTCGGCGACCACAGCCGTAAAAGCGGCTCCCGCCTCACAGGAGCGGGCGGCCCAGGAGTCGGCGACCTAGCAGTCCGGTTCGCCGGTCACCTCGCAGGCGGCGCTCGCGCTCCCCGGCGGTGCGATCTGTGGGCATCAGCCTGCCCCTTCGCCCGGCCGGGCCGCTGCACTCCGCCCGGCCGCCTCGTTCCCGCCGGCCGTCGCGTTGCCCCCGGCCGTCGCGTTGCCCCCGGCCGTCGCGTTGCCCCCGGCCGTCTCGTTGCCCCCGGCCGTCTCGTTGCCCCCGGCCGTCTCGTTCCCCCCGGCGTGCCTGTCCAGCCAGGCGGTGACGGCGCCGGCGGCGGACAGGCCCTTATCCTCCAGCATCATGTCGTGACCGACGTCCGGTACGAGGAGGGGCGCCACCCCGTACAGGTCCGCGACGCGCCGGACGTCATGGACCGGCGAGCGGTCGTCCTCGGGGCCGACGACGAGTACCGGGCAGCGGATGGCGCCGGTGTCCACGGGGACGCTGCCGTCGCTGTACGCGTTCACGACACCGGGCGACTCCGGGGTCAGACGCGCCGTCACGGCGTCGAGCTCCGGATCGGGCAGGTGCCGGAACCACTGCTCGCGGGCCTGGTCGCGGCTGACGGTGACCGGCCGGTCCGGCGGGTAGGGCGTCGCCCGCATAGGACCGAGCCGGCCCGGGCCCACCGGCGAGACCAGCACCAGGGCGTCGAGCGGGTCCGGTCCGGCGGCCACGAGCTGGGCGAGCAGGCCCCCCATGCTGTGCCCGAGCAGCACGGCGGGCACGCCGCCCGGGCCGCGAGTGCGGTCCAGCACCGTACGCACCTCGGCCGCGTAGTCCGCCGGGGTGAGGGCGAGGAATTCCCGGGCGGGCACGGTCCGCGATCCGGTGTGGTCAGGAAGCGACATCGCCAGGGGCGTCCAGCCCGCGCGGGCGAACACCGGCATCCACCGCTCGTACGCCCACCAGCCGTGCAGGGAGCCGGGCACCATCAGCACCCGGCCGCGCTCGCGCGCCACCGCCGGGTCGCGCGCTTCCCGGACCAGCATGCCGTCCACGTCGTGGTCGCTCCACTCCAGCACCACCGCGCCTCCTCGGCATCGCCCTGTCCGGTTACCACCCTTGACGGCCAGTCAACCGCTCGCTGACCATTCAGCACGCACGGCGCACCAACGCCAACCGCACCAAGGCTTCCCCTTCGCACGTTCCGTCCCGTCCTCGTTCGGAATCCGGAGCCCCCACATGACCATCTCCGTTCCCGGAGCGCACCGAATACCCGCGCGTACGGCCGCGGTGACCACGGCGGCAGGGCTCACGCTCGCCGCTCTGTTCGCCGCCGCCGCACCGGCCGCGACAGCGGCCCCGGCCCCGCCGAGACCCGCGCGGTCCGCGCCGGCCGCCCTGCCCGCCGTCTCCCTGGCCGCCGTCTCCCTGCCCGCCGTCTCCCTGGCGCCGACGGCGCCCGACATCCCGCTCGCCAACGTCAAGGCGCATCTGACCCAGCTCTCGTCGATCGCCGCCGCCAACGGCGGCAACCGCGCCCACGGCCGGGCCGGCTACCTGGCGTCCGTCAATTACGTGAAGGGCAAGCTGGACGCGGCCGGATTCACCACGTCCGTGCAGCAGTTCACCTCCAGCGGCGCCACCGGCTACAACCTGGTGGCCGACTGGCCCGGCGGCGATCCGAACCAGGTCATCCTGTCCGGCGCCCACCTCGACTCGGTCACCGCGGGCGCCGGTATCAACGACAACGGTTCGGGGTCCGCGGCCGTCCTGGAGACCGCGCTCGCCGTCTCCCGGGCACAGCTCCAGCCCGCAAAGCATCTGCGGTTCGCCTGGTGGGGCGCCGAGGAGCTGGGGATGATCGGCTCGAAGTACTACGTCACCAACCTGCCGGCCGCCGACCGGTCCAGGATCAACGGCTATCTCAACTTCGACATGATCGGCAGCCCGAACCCGGGTTACTACGTCTACGACGACGACCCGGCGATCGAGCAGACCTTCAAGGACTACTACGCGGGGATCGGCATCCCGACGGAGATAGAGACCGAGGGCGACGGCCGCTCCGACCACGCCCCGTTCAAGACCGCCGGCATCCCGGTCGGCGGGCTCTTCAGCGGCGCCGACTACATCAAGACCGCCGCCCAGGCACAGAAGTGGGGCGGCACCTCGGGGCTCGCGTTCGACCGCTGCTACCACGCCTCCTGCGACACCCTGGCGAACATCGACGACACGGCGCTCGACCACAACAGCGACGCCATCGCCTACGCGGTCTGGACGCTCTCGGCGGCCTCCACCGCCCCGGCGGGCGATGTCTACGAGAACCTCACCGATGTCTCCGTGCCGGACAACGGCGCCGCCGTCACCTCCTCGGTGACCGTCGCCGGCCGTACGGGCAACGCTCCCGCCGCCCTCAAGGTCGGTGTGGACATCAAGCACACCTGGCGCGGTGACCTGGTCATCGACCTGATCGCGCCGGACGGTACGGCGTACCGGCTGAAGAACTCCAGCAGCGGCGACTCGGCGGACAACGTCATCACCACCTACACGGTGGACGCGTCGAGCGAGGTCGCGAACGGCGTCTGGAAGCTGCGGGTCCAGGACACCGCCGCCCAGGACACGGGGTACATCGACAGCTGGCGGCTCACCTTCTAGTCCCGCTGTGGGCAGGACCGCCCCCGCTCCGCCGTACGGTCCGTACGGCGGAGCGGGGGCGGGGCGGCCGCTGCCCCCGGCGCGTCACTTCGCCTGGTTGGCGGCCTTCACCAGCGCGTCCTTCGTCACCGCGCCGACGTAGACCTTGCCGTCCCGCGTCATCAGGGCGTTGACGATACGGGTCGTGAACACCGTGCCCGAGCCGAACTTCCCGCTGACCTTGTCGCCCAGCGAGTCCATGAACTTCTCCGCCGCCGCCGGCGGTCCCTCACCCGGCTCCGGCGCCGTGGGCAGACTCGCGCCGGCCGGGGACGTCAGCTGGTAGACCGCGTTCCAGCCCGTGCCGATGACCTTCGCGCCGCCCTCGCCACCGCTGAGCCCGGAGGCCCCGGTGAGGCCCTCCAGCGGGCTCGTCAGCGACTCCTTGAGCGGGTTGCGCTCCGCCCCGACGTCATCCGCGTCCGTCACCTCGGCATCCTTCGGCGGCTTGAAGTCGAAGGTGGAGGCGGCCGGCTTGCCGAAGTCGACCTTGGTGAAGCCGATGTCGACGACGGCTTTGCCGCCGCTGCTCGGAGCGAGCGTGAACTTGAGCGGGGTGCCGGTCTTCGCGTCGACCGCGACCGTGATCGAGCCGATCGTGGACCCGGCGGCCTGCTTCGGCTTGATGACCAGCTGGTACGCGTCTCGGCCCGCGACCCGCGTCGTCCCGCCGACGCTCACCGACGTGGTGTCGCCCGCCGCCTTCAGCGCCTGCTCGGCGAACTCCTGCGGCGTGGCGGGCAGTCGCTCACGCCCCTGGGCGCCGTCGCCCTTCTGGTCCGCGCCCTTGTGGTCCGCCTTGTGGTCCGTGCCCTTGCGGTCCGTGCCCTTGCGGTCCGTGCCCTTCGGAGAGGCGGCGTGGTACGCCTGCCGGGAGCCGCTGTTGTACGCCCAGACCTCGTCACCGTTGCGGATCAGGCTGTACTCGGCGGCGTCCTCGCGGATCGACACCCGCTGCTTGTCGGGGCCGTCCACCGCGATCCGCAGAGTGTGCGTGCCGGAGCTGAGCTCCATCAGCTTGTCGCCCGGGTCGGCGGAGGAGGAGCCTCCGGAGCCCTTGCCCAGGAGCGCGGACGCTCCGCTCAGGCCGCCGAGGCTGTCCAGCGGGAGACCCAGATCCGTGGTGATCTTCACCGCGCCCGAGAGCTGCTGGGTGTCCGACGCGGCGATCTTCTCGATGAGCTGCCGCGCACTGACCTTCAGCAGTCCGGGACCACCCGACGAGGCGAGCGCCGGGACGAGCCCGATGGTCGCCGCGGTCACCCCCGCCACGGCGACCGGAAGCGCGTAACGCGCGGCCTTCCGACGTCGCGAGCCGGGCTCGTTGTCCTCCTCGGCGATGTGTGCGCTGTGGTTCGGTGCCATGTGTGCCCTACCTCCGTGGTCGGCGGCCTTCCGTCCATTGCACTTGTCCACCCCTCGCCGCCATTCTCACCCGAATTGGTCAGGAGTGGTGTTGTCCATCTGACCAAATCGGCCCTGCGTACGCGTCAGTCCGCAGACGCAACTTCCCGTACTGCTCCGGTATGACATACGCGAACCGAGGGGCGGATCCGCGACGGAATCAACGCAGGGCTCGGTGCCCGGACGGGTGACGGCCGCGACCGGACGGGTGAGGGGACCCACGGGCAAACGAAACCCGAAGGGGACGGGACGGCCCTACGGGTGACGGGACGACAGCACGGCCTGTCAGCCCGCGCGGTGGACCACCGCGTCGCACAGTTCCAGCAGCGCGGACTTCGCGTAGCCCTCGGGCAGCGGCACGAGCGTCGCCCGCGCCTCCTCCGCGTACCGCACGGTGTCGCGGCGGGCCTGCTCCATGGCCGGGTGCGCCCGCAGCAGGCGCAGTGCCTCCGCGAGCCGGTCGTCGTCCGCCAGATCGCCGTCCAGCAGCTCGACCAGGTCCAGGTCCTCCTGGCGGCCGTGCGCCGCGGCCTGGGCGCGCAGCAGCAGCACCGGCAGCGTCGGGATGCCCTCGCGCAGATCGGTGCCGGGGGTCTTGCCGGACTCGTGGGTGTCGCTGGCGATGTCGAGGACGTCGTCGGCGAGCTGGAAGGCGACGCCGAGCCGCTCCCCGTACTGGGTGAGGATGTCGACGACCGACTCGTCCGCACCGGACATCATCGTGCCGAAGCGCATGGAGACGGCGATCAGCGAGCCCGTCTTGCCGGCGATGACGTCGAGGTAGTGGTCGACCGGGTCCCGGCCGTCGCGCGGTCCCGCCGTCTCCAGGATCTGGCCGGTGACCAGCCGCTCGAAGGCCTCCGCCTGGATGCGGACGGCCTCGGGGCCCAGGTCGGCCAGGATGTGCGAGGCGCGCGCGAAGAGGAAGTCACCCGTGAGGACGGCGACGGAATTGCCCCAGCGGGCGTTGGCGCTGTCCACCCCGCGGCGGACGTCCGCCTCGTCCATCACGTCGTCGTGGTAGAGCGTCGCCAGATGCGTCAGCTCGACGACCACGGCGGACGGGACGACACCGGGCGCGTACGGATCCCCGAACTGCGCCGCGAGCATCACCAGCAGGGGGCGGAACCGTTTGCCGCCGGCCCGTACCAGGTGCTGAGCGGCCTCCGTGATGAACGGGACCTCGCTCTTGGTGGCGTCGAGCAGCCCCGCCTCGACACCCGCCAATCCGGTCTGGACATCGGCCTCAAGAGCCTGGTCCCGCACGCTCAGCCCGAACGGCCCGACGACGGTCACGAGAGGTACTCCTGTCTGCTGACGCTCACACGAATTGTCGATGTGTCGTTGTCTTCACTCAAGTCAGCGTATCCGGTCGCCTTTCGATCACCGTGGGCGCCTTCCCGGCACCGCCGGTATGTTCGGGATCAGTCATACGACCAGAAGTCGCTCATGTGTCCCTCCGTGTATTCCGTGCGTGCGTCCCGTCCGCGAGTCCGTCCATCGAGGTGACCGGAATGCCCCCCACCATCCGCACCGACTTCCCGTACGAGACGGCCCACGAGGACGTACACATCCCTCTGCCCGACGGCACGCGGCTGTACGCGCGGATCTGGCGGCCGGTCACCGACGAGCCCGTTCCCGCGCTGCTCGAATATCTGCCGTACCGGCTCAGCGACTGGACGGCGCCGCGCGACTGGCAGCGCCACCCCTGGTACGCGGGCCACGGCTACGCCTCCGTACGGGTCGATGTGCGCGGCCACGGCAACAGCGAGGGGCTGCCCGGCGACGAGTACGACGCGACCGAGCTGGCCGACGGGGTCGAGGTGATCAACTGGCTCGCCGCGCGTCCTTGGTGCACCGGCCGGGTCGGCATGTTCGGCATCTCCTGGGGCGGCTTCAACTCACTCCAGCTCGCGGCCCTGGCGCCCGAGCCGCTGGGGGCGGTCGTCACCGTCTGTTCGAGCGACGACCGCTACGACAACGACGTCCACTACATGGGCGGCTCGGTGCTCGCCGTCGACATGCACGCCTGGGCGGCGACGATGCTCGCCTTCGCCGCCCGGCCGCCGGACCCCCGGTATGTGGGCGAGGGCTGGCGGGAGATGTGGCTGCGCCGGCTCGACGCCGTCGAGCCGCTGCTCCACACCTGGCTGAGCCACCAGACCCGGGACGCCTACTGGAAGCGCGGCAGCGTCTGCGAGGACTACGGCGCTGTCAAGGCGGCGGTCCTGGCCGTGGGCGGCTGGCACGACCCGTACCGCGACACCGTGCTGCGGCTGGTCGAACACCTGGACCCCGGGCGGGTACGGGGGCTGATCGGGCCGTGGTCGCACCAGTACCCGGACCGCGGCCTGCCGCCGGGGCCCGCGATCGGCTTCCTCCAGGAGACCCTGCGCTGGTGGGACCACCACCTCAAGGGCGTCGACACCGGGGTGATGGACGAACCGCTCCTGCGCTCCTGGATGACCGCCTCGCATCCGCCCGCCACGGTCTACCCCGAGCTGCCGGGCCGCTGGGTCGGCGAACCGGCCTGGCCCTCCCCGAACGTCACACCCGTGCCGTACGCCTTCCAGGGCCCGCCCGTCGTCGTCGACTCGCCGCACCACACGGGGCTGGACGCGGGCCGCTTCTTCCCGTTCGGCAACGACGCGGACCTGCCGCCCGACCAGCGTGACGAGGACGCGAGATCGGCGTGCTTCGAATTCCCGGTCGCGAGCGGGCCCGCGGCCCGGCCGATCGAGATCCTGGGCCGCCCGCGCGTACGGCTCCGCCTGCGCATGGAGGTGCCGGCCGGACAGGCGATCGCCCGGCTGTGCGACGTCGCCCCGGACGGTTCCTCCACCCTGGTGACGCGCGGTGTCCTCAACCTCTCCTCGCGCAACGGCCGCGACCGGGTCGAGCCCTGGCCGGAGGGCGCCACCGAGGACGTCATCTTCGAGCTGAACGCCATCGGGCACACCTTCCCGCCCGGCCACCGCATCCGGCTCGCGGTCTCGTCCGCCTACTGGCCGTGGATCTGGCCGCAGGCGGACTCGGCGGGCTTCGTACTGGACCCGACCGGCAGTTTCCTCGAACTCCCCGTCCGTACGCCCGAACGGGGCGCGCCCCCGATCTCCTTCGAGCCGGCCGAGCAGTCGGCGCCGCTGGGTGTGGTGCATCCCGCCACGCTGGACGGCGAACGGCCCGAACGGCTGGTGATCCGGGACGTGGCCGAGGGCCTCTGGCGACTGGAGGTGGACCCGCGCTACGGCGGTACGCGGCTGTATCCGGACGGCCTCGAATACACCGAGGAGGCGCTGGAGTCGTACACGATCCAGGAGAGCGCCCCGCTGTCCGCGCACACCCACGCGGAGTGGAGGATCCGGCTGCGCCGGCCGGAACCGGCCTGGGACGCGCGTGTCGAGACCCGCTCCGGGATCAGCTGCGACGCGGACGTCTTCGTCACCACCAACGAGGTGATCTGCCACGACGGGTCCGAGGTGGTCTTCCACCGGACCTGGGAGAAGCGCATTCCGCGCACGGCGGGCTGACCCCGGGAGGCCGCGTTCGGGGCTACCGGCGGTACGGACCTCGAACCACCGGCCGCACTCGCTGCTTTCCGGTCATTGCGGGCTTTTCGCCACTGCCGCCACGGGGCAGCGGCGACGTAACGTGTCCTGCACCGATCCGGAAAGCGAGGCAGCACCCCATGCCCGAGCAGAGCCCGCTCGATCCGGCCGAGGGCGATCCCTTCGGTCCGCACCACCTGCCGTACGGAGTCTTCTCCACCGCCGACGAGCCCGGCCGCCGCCGGCTCGGCGTCCGCATCGGCGGTTCGGTGCTCGACGCGGGGGCGGCGGCGCACGCCCTGGGCTCCCCGTACGCGGCGCTGCTCGACCGGCCGAACCTGAACCCGCTGATGGCGGCGGGCCGCACGGCCTGGCGCGATGTCCGCCGGGCACTCACCGCGTGGGTCACCGTCCCCGCGCACCGGGCGGACATCGAGCCGCTCCTGTACCCGCTCCACGCGGTCACCCTGCATCTGCCGTACGAGGTCGCCGACTACGTCGACTTCTACGCGAGCGAGCACCACGCCACCAACGTGGGCCGGATCTTCCGTCCGGACGGCCTCGCGCTGCCCGTCAACTGGAAACACCTGCCGATCGGCTACCACGGCCGGGCCGGCACGATCGTCGTCTCCGGCACGGACGTGGTGCGCCCGTCCGGCCAGCGCAAGGCGCCCGCCGACCCGGCGCCTGTCTTCGGCCCCTCCGTCAAGCTCGACATCGAGGCGGAGGTCGGCTTCGTCGTCGGCGCGCCCTCCCGGCAGGGCGGCCCGGTGGATCTCGCGTCCTTCCGCGACCACGTCTTCGGGCTCTGCCTGCTCAACGACTGGTCGGCGCGCGACATCCAGGCCTGGGAGTACGTGCCGCTCGGCCCGTTCCTGGGCAAGTCCTTCGCCACGTCCGTCTCGGCCTGGGTCACCCCGCTGGAGGCCCTGGACGCGGCCCGCGTGCGCCCCCCGGCCCGTACCGAGGACCTTCTCCCCTATCTGGACGACACGCACGACGAGGAGCCCGGCGGCTTCGATCTGCACCTCTCCGTCTCCCTCAACGGCGAGGTCGTCTCCGAGCCGCCCTTCTCCACCATGTACTGGACGGCGGCCCAGCAGCTGGCCCATATGACGGTCAACGGCGCCTCCCTCCGTACGGGCGACCTCTTCGCCTCCGGTACGGTCAGCGGCCCCGCCCGCGAGCAGCGCGGTTCCCTCCTCGAACTCACCTGGAACGGCACCGAGCCCCTGGAACTGCAGGGCGGCAAGCGCGCCTTCCTGGAGGACGGCGACGAGGTCACCCTGACCGCCTGGGCCCCCGGCCCCGACGGCACCCGGGTGGGCCTCGGCGAGGTGACGGGCCGGATCGTCCCCGGCTGACAGGCCGGATCGTCCCCGGCCGACGGCCCGCGTCAACGCCACGGGACTCGTTCACACGTACGCGGGAGCTTGATCACGTTCTCGCGGATACGCTGGACGGACCCGCGAGACTCCGTCGCATGGGAGCACTGATGAGCGTCGAGCCCGAGCCCGAGGCCCCGGAGCCCAGCTGGCCCGTCCGGCCCGTGGGCGGCTGGACAGCTGACGACCTGGACCGGCCTCCGAACCTGCCTCCGCACACGGAGCTGATCGACGGGAGCCTTGTCTTCGTTAGTCCGCAGACTCTTTTCCATACCCGGGCGGTCAGCTTCTTCGAATGGCAGCTGCAGTCCCTCGCCCCCGCCGATCTGGAGGTCGTGCGCGAATTCACCATCGATATCGACCGGTACAACCGGCCGGAGCCCGATGTCATCGTCGTCGACGGCGACGTCATCGGGGACCCGAACCAGACGCGATTCCCCGCCGAGTCCGTACGCCTCGCCATCGAGGTCGTCTCGCCGGAATCGACCTCACGGGACCGCGAGACCAAGCCGGTGACATACGCCCGCGCGAGGATCCCGCACTACTGGCGGGTGGAGAACAACGAGGGCCGCGCGGTGGTCTACGTCTTCGAACTGGAGCCGGCCACCGGCGCCTACACCAGCACCGGAATCTTCCACGACCGGATGAAAGTCTCCGAGCCGTTCACCGCCGATCTCGACCTGACCGCGATCACGCCCCGCCGACGCGCCGCCGGCCAGGCGTAGGCCGAACGCGGTCGGGCCCGCCACCTCACCGAGGCGCCGGGCCCGACCGGGCAGGACATCGCTACCGCGCGAAGACGCCCGCCTGGCCCGCCAGGTCCAGGAAGTACTGCGGGGCCACGCCGAGGACCAGGGTGACCGCGACGCCCACGCCGATCGCCGTCATCGTCAGCGGGGACGGGACGGCGACCGTCGGGCCGTCGGCCTTCGGCTCGCTGAAGAACATCAGCACGATGACCCGGATGTAGAAGAACGCGGCGATCGCCGAGGCGATCACACCGACCACGACCAGCGCTCCCGCGCCCCCGTCGGCCGCCGCCTTGAAGACCGCGAACTTTCCGGAGAAGCCGGAGGTCAGCGGGATACCCGCGAAGGCCAGCAGGAAGACCGCGAAGACCGCGGCCACCAGTGGCGAACGCCGTCCGAGACCGGCCCACTTGGACAGGTGCGTCGCCTCGCCGCCCGCGTCGCGGACCAGCGTGACGACGGCGAACGCGCCGATCGTGACGAAGGAGTACGCCGCCAGGTAGAAGAGGACGGACGAGATGCCGGCGGGCGTCGCCGCGATCACACCGGCCAGGATGAAGCCCGCGTGCGCGATCGACGAGTAGGCCAGCAGCCGCTTGATGTCGGTCTGGGTGATGGCGACGACCGCACCGCCCAGCATCGTGATGATGGCGACGGCCCACATCACCGGCCGCCAGTCCCAGCGCAGGCCCGGCAGGACGACGTACAGCAGCCGCAGCAGCGCGCCGAAGGCGGCCACCTTGGTCGCGGCGGCCATGAAGCCGGTGACCGGGGTGGGCGCGCCCTGGTAGACGTCCGGGGTCCACATGTGGAACGGCACCGCGCCCACCTTGAAGAGCAGCCCCATCAGGACCAACGCGCCGCCGATGAGCAGCAGGACGTCGTTGCCCATGGTGTCCGCGAGCGCCGGGTCGACGTTCTGCACGGTGCCGTCGACGACCTCCGCGATCCGGGCGTACGAGACGGAGCCCGCGTACCCGTACAGCAGGGCGATCCCGAAGAGCAGGAAGGCCGACGAGAACGCGCCCAGCAGGAAGTACTTCACCGCGGCCTCCTGCGACATCAGCCGCTTGCGGCGGGCGAGGGCGCAGAGGAGGTAGAGCGGGAGGGAGAAGACCTCCAGCGCGACGAAGAGCGTCAGCAGGTCGTCGGCCGCCGGGAAGACCAGCATGCCGCCGATGGCGAACAGGGCCAGCGGGAACACCTCGGTGGTGGTGAACCCGGCCCTGACCGCGTCCTTCTCGCTGTCGCTGCCCGGGACGGACGCGGCCTGCGCGGCGAAGGAGTCGACGCGGTTGCCGTGGGTCTCCGGGTCGAGCCGGCGCTCGGCGAAGGTGAACACGGCGACGACCGACGCGAGCAGGATGGTGCCCTCAAGGAAGAGCGCGGGACCGTCGACGGCGATGGCGCCCATGGCCGCGATATGCGCCTTGTCCGTGCCGTATTGGTGGGCCGCGAGCGCGACCACCGCCGCGAAGGCGCCGGCCAGGGCGACGAAGGAGAGCAGGAGCTGTGCGTGGTAGCGCCGCCCGCGCGGGACGAACGCCTCGACCAGCACCCCCAGGAGCGCCGCGCCCAGCACGATCAGTGTGGGCGAGAGCTGCGTGTACTCGATGTTCGGGGCCGGGATCTTGTCGATTCCGCCGGCCGCCGCCGTTGTCCACAGGCTGTGGACAGATGTCGCGCTCACGGAGCGGCCTCCACCTCGGGCTTGGGATCGGTCTTGTGGACGTCGGACAACGTGTGCGTCACCGCCGGGTTGACGATCTCGGTCAGCGGCTTCGGGTAGACGCCCAGGAAGAGGAGCAGTCCGATCAGCGGGGTGACGACCACCAGCTCCCGGACCCGCAGATCCGGCATGGACCGCACCTCGGCCTTCACCGGGCCGGTCATCGTGCGCTGGTAGAGGACCAGCACGTACACCGCGGCGAGCACGATGCCGGTGGTGGCGATGATGCCGATCGCCGGATACCTGCTGAACGTGCCGACCAGGACCAGGAATTCACTCACGAACGGGGAGAGCCCCGGCAGCGAGAGCGTGGCGAGACCGCCGATCAGGAACGTGCCGGCGAGGACCGGGGCGACCTTCTGCACGCCGCCGTAGTCCGCGATGAGCCGCGAACCGCGCCGGGTGATCAGGAAACCGGCCACCAGCATCAGCGCGGCCGTCGAGATCCCGTGGTTGACCATGTAGAGCGTGGCGCCCGACTGGCCCTGGCTGGTCATCGCGAAGATGCCCAGGATGATGAAGCCGAAGTGCGAGATCGACGCGTAGGCGATCAGCCGCTTGATGTCGCGCTGACCGACCGCGAGGAGCGCGCCGTACAGGATGCTGATCAGTGCCAGCACCAGGATCACCGGCGTGGCCCACTTGGACGCCTCCGGGAAGAGCTGGAGGCAGAAGCGCAGCATCGCGAACGTGCCGACCTTGTCGACCACCGCGGTGATCAGGACGGCGACGGGCGCGGTGGCCTCGCCCATGGCGTTGGGCAGCCAGGTGTGCAGCGGCCACAGCGGTGCCTTCACGGCGAACGCGAAGAAGAAGCCGAGGAAGAGCCACCGCTCGGTGCTGGTCGCCATGTTCAGCGTGCCGTCGGCGCGGGCCGCCGCGATCTCGGAGAGCGAGAACGTGCCCGTGACCACCTGCAGCCCGACGACGGCGGCCAGCATGATCAGGCCGCCGACCAGGTTGTAGAGGAGGAACTTCACCGCCGCGTACGAACGCTGGGTGGCCGCCGCCTCGTCGCCGCCGGCGTGAGCACGGTCCCCGAAGCCGCCGATGAGGAAGTACATCGGGATGAGCATGGCTTCGAAGAGGATGTAGAAGAGGAAGACATCGGTGGCCTCGAACGAGAGGATCACCATCGCCTCGACCATCAGGATCAGCGCGAAGAAGCCCTGGGTCGGCCGCCAGCGGCGGTTCGTGTTGACCTCTTCGAGGGGGTCGGCGTCATGCCAGCCGGCCAGGATCACGAAGGGGATCAGCAGCGCGGTCAGTGCGAGGAGCACCACCCCGATGCCGTCCACGCCCAGTTCGTACCGCACGCCGAAATCCTTGATCCAGGCGTGCGATTCGGTGAGCTGGTAGCGGTCGCCGCCGGGCTCGAAGCGGGCCAGCACGATGGCGGCCAGCACGAGCGTGGCGAGCGAGAAGATCAGCGCCAGCCACTTGGCGGCGGTGCGCCGGGCGGCGGGGACGGCCGCCGTGGCGATCGCGCCGACCGCGGGCAGCGCCGCCGTCACGGTCAGGAAGGGGAACGACATATCCGGTTACACCGCCCTCATCAGCAGGGTCGCGGCGATGAGCACTGCCGTACCTCCGAACATCGAGACCGCATAGGTGCGGGCGTAGCCGTTCTGCAGCTTGCGCAGCCGGCCGGAGAGACCGCCGAACGACGCCGCGGTGCCGTTGACCACTCCGTCGACCAGGGTGTGGTCGACATAGACCAGCGAGCGGGTGAGGTGCTCGCCGCCACGGACCAGGACCACGTGGTTGAAGTCGTCCTGGAAGAGGTCGCGGCGGGCGGCGCGGGTGAGGAGCGAGCCGCGCGGAGCGGCCGCCGGGACGGGCTTGCGTCCGTACATCACCCAGGCGAGGGCGACGCCGATCACCAGGACGACCAGGGTGGCCCCGGTGACGGCGCCCGCACTGACCGGCGAGTGGCCCTCGGAGTGTCCGGTGACGGGCTCCAGCCAGTGCAGGAAGGAGCTGTTCAGCGAGAACAGCCCGCCCGCGAAGACCGAACCGAAGGCCAGGATGATCATGGGGATGGTCATCGACCTGGGCGACTCGTGCGGATGCGGTTCGCCGCCCTGCGCGTCGCGCTCCCAGCGCTTCTCGCCGAAGAAGGTCATCAGCATCACGCGCGTCATGTAGAACGCGGTGATCGCCGCGCCCAGCAGCGTGACGGCGCCGAGGATCCAGCCTTCCGTACCGCCCTTGGCGAAGGCCGCCTCGATGATCTTGTCCTTGGACCAGAAGCCGGACAGGCCCGGGAAGCCGATGATCGCCAGGTAGCCGAGACCGAAGGTGACGAAGGTGACCGGCATGTACGTCCGCAGACCGCCGTACTTCCTCATGTCGACCTCGTCGTTCATGCCGTGCATGACCGACCCCGCGCCGAGGAAGAGCCCGGCCTTGAAGAAGCCGTGCGTCACCAGGTGCATGATCGCGTAGACGTAGCCGATCGGGCCGAGGCCCGCCGCCAGGATCATGTAGCCGATCTGGGACATCGTCGAACCCGCGAGGGCCTTCTTGATGTCGTCCTTGGCGCAACCGACGATCGCCCCGAAGAGGAGCGTCACCCCGCCGACCACCACGACCACCAGCTGCGCGTCCGGGGCGGCGTTGAAGATCGCGCCGGACCGGGTGATCAGATAGACGCCGGCGGTCACCATCGTCGCCGCGTGGATCAGGGCCGAGACCGGGGTCGGGCCCTCCATCGCGTCACCGAGCCAGGACTGCAGCGGCACCTGGGCCGACTTGCCGCAGGCGGCCAGCAGCAGCATCAGGCCGATCGCCGTGAGCTTGCCCTCCGAGGCGTCGCCCACCGACCCCAGCACCGGCCCGAAGGCGAAGGTCCCGAAGGTGGTGAACATCAGCATGATCGCGATCGAGAGACCCATGTCTCCGACGCGGTTGACCAGGAATGCCTTCTTGGCCGCCGTGGCCGCGCTGGGCTTGTGCTGCCAGAACCCGATGAGCAGGTACGAGGCGAGACCGACGCCCTCCCAGCCCACGTACAGCAGAAGGTAGTTGTCGGCCAGGACCAGCAGCAGCATGGCCGCCAGGAACAGGTTCAGGTAGCCGAAGAAGCGGCGGCGCCGCTCGTCGTGCTCCATGTAGCCGATCGAGTAGATGTGGATCAGTGTGCCCACACCGGTGATCAGCAGGACGAACGTCATCGACAGCTGGTCGAGCTGGAAGGCGACGTCCGCCTGGAAGCCGCCGACCGGGATCCAGCTGAACAGGTGCTGGTGCAGCGCGCGGTCGTCGCCGCTCCTGCCGAGCATGTCGCTGAACAGCGTCAGGCCGATCCCGAAGGAGGCGGCGGCCAGCAGCGTGCCGAGCCAGTGGCCCGCGCGGTCGAGCCGGCGCCCGCCGCACAGCAGGACCGCCGCTCCGAGCAGAGGCGCCGCGATGAGCAGCGCAATCAAGTTCTCCACGATTCAGCGACCCCTCAGAGCTTCATCAGGCTGGCGTCGTCGACCGAGGCCGAGTGGCGGGAACGGAACAGCGACACGATGATCGCGAGCCCGACCACGACCTCCGCGGCGGCGACGACCATCGTGAAGAAGGCGATGATCTGGCCGTCGAGGTTGCCGTGCAGCCGGGAGAAGGTGACGAACGCGAGGTTGCAGGCGTTGAGCATCAGCTCCACGCACATGAAGACCACGATCGCGTTCCGCCGGATCAGCACACCGGCCGCGCCGATGGTGAACAGCAGGGAGGCGAGATAGAGGTAGTTGACCGGGTTCATCGCTTGATCTCCTCCTCACGGCCCAGCCGCTCCGCCGACCGCTGCTCCAGCGCCTTGAGGTCCGCGATGGCCTCGTCGGACACATCGCGGATCTGACCGCGGTCCTTGAGTGTCTTGTTGACCGTCAGCTCGGACGGGGTGCCGTCCGGCAACAGGCCCGCGATGTCCACCGCGTTGTGCCGGGCGTAGACGCCGGGGGCGGGCAGCGGCGGCAGCTGCGTGCCCTTGCGGACGCGGTCCTCGGCCATCTCCCGCTGCGTCCTGGCCCGTTCGGTGCGCTCCCGGTGCGTGAGCACCATGGCGCCGACGGCCGCCGTGATCAGCAGCGCGCCGGTGATCTCGAAGGCGAAGACGTACTTGGTGAAGATCAGGGCGGCCAGTCCCTCGACATTGCCTCCGGCGTTGGCCTGGGCGAGTCCCGTGAAGGAGGTCAGCGAGGCGTTGCCGATCCCGGCGATGAGCAGGGCTCCGAAGCCGAGCCCGCAGAGGGCGGCGAGCCAGCGCTGGCCCTTCAGCGTCTCCTTGAGGGAGTCGGCGGCCGTGACGCCCACGAGCATGACGACGAAGAGGAACAGCATCATGATCGCGCCGGTGTAGACGATGATCTGGACGACGCCCAGGAAATAGGCCCCGTTGGCCAGGTAGAAGACCGCCAGGATGATCATCGTCGCGGCCAGGCTGAGCGCGCTGTGCACGGACTTCTTCATCAGGATCGTGGAGAGCGCGCCGATCACCGCGACCGTGCCGAGGATCCAGAACTGGACGGCCTCGCCGGTCGAGGTGGTGGACGCGGCGGAAGCGGCGAGCGAGGAGGCGAGCGGGTTCATGCGCCGGCCCCCTTGTCGGACGGCTTCCCGCCGGACGGACCGGCAGCGGACGGACCGGCGGCGGACGGGCTCTCGCCCTTGCTCACCGCGACCTGCCGGACCGTGCCGGGAGCCGCCTCGGTGACCAGCCCCCGGTAGTAGTCCTGCTCGTCCGTGCCCGGGAAGATCGAGTGCGGCGACTCGACCATGCCCTCGTGCAGGCCCGCGAGGAGCTGGTCCTTCGTGTAGATGAGGCTCTCGCGTGAACTGTCGGCCAGCTCGAAGTCATTGGTCATCGTGAGCGCCCGCGTCGGGCACGCCTCGATGCAGAGCCCGCAGAGAATGCAGCGCGCGTAATTGATCTGGTAGACGCGGCCGTACCGCTCACCCGGGGAGTAGCGCTCCTCCTCGGTGTTGTCGGCGCCCTCCACGTAGATCGCGTCCGCCGGGCAGGCCCAGGCGCACAACTCGCAGCCGATGCACTTCTCCAGGCCGTCCGGATGCCTGTTCAGCTGGTGGCGGCCGTGGAAGCGCGGCGCTGTCACCTTCTGCTGCTCCGGGTACTGCTCGGTCAGCCGCTTCTTGAACATGGCCTTGAAGGTCACGCCGAAGCCGGCCACCGGATTCCGGGGGGTGCGGGGGCCTTCCCCCTGGGTGTCCCCCTGCGAAGAACTGTCAGACACCGCCATCCTCCTTTCCGTCACTCTCAGTATTGACCCCGCCACTGACAATCAGCTCGCGTTCGCGGCCGGACCGCCTGCGCGGTACCGGTGGCAGCGCCTGCCCCGGCAGTGGCGGCACGGGGAAGCCGCCCGCCATCGGGTCGAAGGCACCGGGGTCCGGCTCGCTCTCCGCGTCCGCCTGGTCCTTCTTGTCGCGGAAGATGTCCACGACGAAGGAGAGCAGCAGGACCGCGAGGACCCCGCCGGCGACGTACAGCAGGATCGACTGGAAGTCGTAGTTCTCGTTGCGCAGCGCCCGTACGGTCGCCACGAGCATCAGCCAGACCACCGAGACCGGGATCAGGACCTTCCAGCCCAGCTTCATCAGCTGGTCGTAGCGCACGCGCGGCAGCGTGCCGCGCAGCCAGATGAAGAAGAAGAGCAGCAGCTGCACCTTGACGACGAACCAGAGCATCGGCCACCAGCCGTGGTTCGCGCCCTCCCAGAAGGAGGAGATCGGCCACGGCGCGCGCCAGCCGCCCAGGAAGAGCGTGGTGGCGACGGCCGAGACGGTGACCATGTTGACGTACTCGGCGAGCATGAACATCGCGAACTTGATCGACGAGTACTCGGTGTTGAAGCCGCCGACGAGGTCGCCCTCGGACTCCGGCATGTCGAACGGGGCGCGGTTGGTCTCGCCCACCATCGTGATGATGTAGATGATGAAGGAGACCGGCAGCAGGAAGATGTACCAGCGGTCCGCCTGCGCCTCGACGATCGCCGAGGTCGACATCGACCCGGAGTAGAGGAACACGGAGGCGAACGCGGCGCCCATGGCGATCTCGTACGAGATCATCTGCGCGCACGAGCGCAAGCCGCCGAGCAGCGGATACGTCGACCCCGAGGACCAGCCCGCGAGGACGATGCCGTAGATGCCGATCGAGGCGACCGCGAGGATGTAGAGCATCGCGATCGGCAGGTCGGTCAGCTGCATCGTGGTGCGCTGGCCGAAGATCGAGACCTCGTTGCCGGACGGCCCGAAGGGGATCACGGCGATCGCCATGAAGGCCGGCACCGCGGCGACGATCGGCGCGAGGACATAGACGACCTTGTCCGCGCGCTTGACGATCAGGTCTTCCTTCAGCATCAGCTTGATGCCGTCGGCGAGCGACTGGAGCATGCCCCAGGGACCGTGCCGGTTGGGGCCGATGCGCAGCTGCATCCAGGCGACGACCTTGCGCTCCCACACGATGGAGAACAGCACGGTCACCATCAGGAAGGCGAAGCAGAAGACGGCCTTGACGACGACGAGCCACCACGGGTCGCGGCCGAACAGCGACAGGTCCTCGGCCGCCAGTACGGTCCCCGGGGCCGCCGCGAGTTGGGCGAGGGCGATCATGCGCGCACCTCCGGTGCCGGGTTGGCGGGGCCGATGCGGACCAGCGTGCCGGGGCGGGAACCGGTGTCCGCGAGGACACCGCCGCCCGTGGAGTTCAGCGGGAGCCAGACCACCCGGTCGGGCATGACCGTCACCCGCAGCGGAAGCGTCACCGTGCCCCCGGGCCCGGTGACGGTCAGTTCGTCGCCGTCCTTGACCCCGGACTCGGCGGCCGTCGTGGCGGAGAGCCGGGCGACCGCCTCGTGGCGGGTACCGGCCAGCGCCTCGTCGCCGTCCTGGAGCAGTCCCTGGTCGAGCAGCAGCCGGTGGCCCGCGAGGACCGCCTCGCCGTCGCCGGGGCGCGGCAGCGGCCTCGCCGACTCCTGCGGCCCGGTGGCGCGCTCCCCGTCCCAGCCGCCGAGCCGGTCGAGTTCGGCGCGTACGGCCCGCAGGTCCGGCAGCGCGAAGCGGCCGCGTCCCTCGTCGTCCCCGGCCAGGACGTCGGCGAGCATGTGCAGCACCCGCGCGTCGGCCGGGGCGAGGCGCCGCGTCATCTGCTCCGGCTTCAGCGAGGCCTCGAACAGCCGCGCCCTGCCTTCCCAGTTGAGGAAGGTGCCGGGCTTCTCGGCGACGGCCGCGACCGGGAAGACCACGTCAGCGCGGTCGGTGACCTCGCTGGGCCGCAGCTCCAGGGAGACCAGGAAGCCGACCGCGTCCAGCGCGGCCCGCGCGCCCGCCGGGTCAGGCAGGTCGGCGAGCTCCACGCCCGCGACGACCAGCGCGCCCAGCTCGCCGGTGGCGGCGGCCTCGATGATCTGTCCGGTGTCGCGGCCGTAGGCGGCGGGCAGTTCGCGTACGCCCCAGACCGCCGCGGTCTCCTCACGGGCCCGCGGGTCGGTGGCGGGGCGTCCGCCCGGCAGCAGCGACGGGAGCGCGCCCGCCTCGACCGCGCCGCGCTCGCCCGCCCGGCGCGGGATCCACACCAGCTGGGCGCCGGTGGCGGCGGCGGTCCTGGCGGCGGCGGTGAGCCCGCCGGGCACGGCGGCCAGCCGCTCACCGACGACGATCACGGCGCCCGGCGCGCGCAGCGCCTCGGCCGCCTTCGCGCCGTCCCCGTCCAGACCGTCATGCGACGCCAGGGCGTCCAGCCATTCGGTCTCGGTGCCCGGCGCGGCCGGCAGCAGCGTGCCCCCGGCCTTGGCCAGGCCCCGGGTGGCGTGGGTGGCGAGCGAGAAGGTGCGCTGGCCGCGCTTGCGGTACGCCTTGCGCAGCCGCAGGAAGACGCCGGGGGCCTCCTCCTCGGACTCGAAGCCCGCGAGGAGGACGGCCGGGGCCTTCTCCAGCGTGGTGTACGTGAGGCCCGTACCGTCCAGGTCCCGGCCACGGCCGGCGACATGGGCGGCCAGGAAGTCGGCCTCCTCGGCGCTGTGCACGCGCGCGCGGAAGTCGATGTCGTTCGTGTCGAGGGCGACCCGGGCGAACTTGGCGTACGCGTACGCGTCCTCCAGGGTGAGCCGGCCGCCTGCCAGCACGCCCGTACGGCCGCGCGCGGACCGCAGACCGCGCGCCGCGGCCTCCAGCGCCTCGGGCCAGCTCGCCGGTTCGAGGACTCCGTCCGCGTTCCGTACCAGCGGGGTGGTGAGCCGGTCGGGCTTCTGCGCGTAACGGAAGCCGAACCGCCCCTTGTCGCAGACCCACTCCTCGTTGACCTCGGGGTCGTTGGCCGCCATGCGCCGCATGACCTTGCCGCGCCGGTGGTCGGTGCGGGTCGCGCAGCCGCCCGCGCAGTGCTCGCACACGCTCGGCGAGGACACCAGGTCGAACGGGCGGGAGCGGAAGCGGTACGCCGCCGAGGTCAGCGCGCCGACCGGGCAGATCTGGATGGTGTTCCCGGAGAAGTACGACTCGAAGGGGTCGCCCTCACCGATACCGACCTGCTGGAGCGCGCCGCGCTCGATGAGCTCGATCATCGGGTCGCCCGCGACCTGGTTGGAGAACCGGGTGCAGCGGGCGCACAGCACGCACCGCTCGCGGTCGAGCAGTACCTGCGTGGAGATCGGGACCGGCTTCTGGAACGTGCGCTTCCTGCCCTCGAAGCGGGTGTCCGTGTCACCGACCTGCATGGCCTGGTTCTGCAGCGGGCACTCGCCGCCCTTGTCGCAGACCGGGCAGTCCAGCGGGTGGTTGATGAGCAGCAGCTCCATCACCCCGCGCTGGGCCTTCTCGGCGACCGGCGACGTCAGCTGCGACCTGACGACCATGCCGTCGGTGCAGGTGATCGTGCAGGACGCCATCGGCTTGCGCTGGCCCTCGACCTCGACGATGCACTGCCGGCAGGCGCCGACCGGGTCGAGGAGCGGATGGTCGCAGAAACGCGGGATCTCGATGCCGAGCAGCTCGGCGGCGCGGATCACCAGGGTCCCCTTGGGGACGGAGATCTCGATGCCGTCGATCGTCAGGGAGACGAGCTCTTCGGGCGGGACCGCCGCCTCGCCGCCGCCGGAGGGGGCAGACGTGGTGACTGTCATGCGTTCACCTCCAGGTGCGGGTTCTGGTCTGCCCACGCGGTGGACTTCGCGGGGTCGAAGGGGCAGCCCTTGCCGGTGATGTGCTGCTCGTACTCCTCACGGAAGTACTTCAGCGAGGAGAAGATCGGGGCGGCGGCGCCGTCACCGAGCGCGCAGAACGACTTGCCGTTTATCGTGTCGGCGATGTCGTTGAGCTTGTCGAGGTCGGACAGCTGTCCCTTGCCGGCTTCGATGTCACGGAGCAACTGCACCAGCCAGTACGTGCCTTCCCGGCATGGCGTGCACTTGCCGCAGGACTCATGGGCGTAGAACTCGGTCCAGCGGGTGACGGCGCGTACGACACAGGTCGTCTCGTCGAAGCACTGCAGCGCCTTCGTGCCGAGCATGGAGCCGGCGGCGCCGACGCCCTCGTAGTCCAGCGGGACGTCGAGGTGCTCTTCGGTGAACATGGGTGTCGAGGAGCCGCCCGGTGTCCAGAACTTGAGCCGGTGGCCGGCCCGGATGCCGCCGCCCATGTCGAGCAGCTGGCGCAGCGTGACACCGAGCGGGGCCTCGTACTGGCCGGGGCTGGTGACATGGCCGCTGAGCGAGTACAGCGTGAAGCCCGGGGACTTCTCGCTGCCCATCGACTTGAACCAGTCCTTGCCGCGCTGCAGGATCGCGGGAACGGACGCGATGGACTCGACGTTGTTCACCACGGTGGGGCACGCGTACAGACCCGCGACCGCCGGGAAGGGCGGCCGGAGCCGGGGCTGTCCGCGCCGGCCCTCCAGCGAGTCGAGCAGCGCGGTCTCCTCGCCGCAGATGTACGCGCCGGCGCCGGCGTGCACGATGACGTCGAGATCGAGCCCGCTGCCCAGGATGTCCTTGCCGAGATAGCCCGCCGCGTACGCCTCACGCACCGCCTCGTGCAGCCTGCGCAGGACGGGGACGACCTCGCCGCGCAGGTAGATGAAGGCGTGCGAGGAGCGGATCGCGTAACAGGCGATCACGATTCCCTCGATGAGGGAGTGCGGATTGGCGAAGAGGAGCGGGATGTCCTTGCAGGTGCCGGGCTCCGACTCGTCCGCGTTGACGACGAGGTAGTGCGGTTTGCCGTCGCCCTGCGGGATGAACTGCCACTTCATGCCGGTGGGGAAGCCGGCGCCGCCGCGACCGCGCAGACCCGCGTCCTTGACGTACGCGATGAGGTCGTCGGGCGACATGGCGAGGGCCTTCTTCAGCCCTTCGTACCCCTCGTGCCGCTCGTACGTCTCCAGGGTCCAGGATTCCGGCTGGTCCCAGAAGGCGGACAGGACGGGCGCGAGGAGCTTTTCCGGGCTGGTTCCGTGACCGTCGATCTCGGGTGCCATCGTCATCACTCCCCCTCCTCGGCGGCGGGACCGGCCGGGGCGTCCGGGTGGGCCGCCGGGTCGGAGGCCGAGGTCTGCTGCGGTGCGTCGTGCGAGCTGAGGTGCTGTGCGCCGGGCTGCGGCGCGTCCTGCGGGTTCGCGCCGTCCCGGGGCCGGACCACCCGCTGCGGGGCCTCGCCCCTGGCCAGCCGCAGGCCGGTCAGGGACGCGGGTCCGGCGCCGCCGGTGGCACCGACGGCGCCGGGGCGCTCGTCGGGGAAACCGGCCAGGATGCGCGCGGTCTCCCGGTACGTGCACAGGGGGGCGCCCCGGGTGGGCTCGACCGGCCGTCCCGCCCGCAGATCGTCGGCGAGCCGCTTGGCGGAGTCCGGCGTCTGGTTGTCGAAGAACTCCCAGTTGACCATCACCACGGGCGCGAAGTCGCAGGCCGCGTTGCACTCGATGTGTTCGAGCGAGACCTTGCCGTCCTCGGTCGTCCCGCCGTTGGCAACGCCGAGGTGCTCCTTCAGCTCGTCGAAGATGGCGTCGCCGCCCATCACCGCGCAGAGCGTGTTGGTGCAGACGCCGATCTGGTAGTCGCCGCCGGGCGCCCGCCGGTACATGGAGTAGAAGGTCGCGACGGCGGTGACCTCGGCGGTGGTGAGGTCGAGGAGTTCGGCACAGAAGGCCATGCCCGTACGGGAGACGAAGCCCTCCTCGGCCTGCACGAGGTGCAGCAGCGGGAGCAGCGCGGAGCGCGAGCCGGGGTAGCGGGCGATGATCTCCTTGGCGTCGGCGTCGAGCCTGGCCCGTACGCCGGCCGGGTAGGCCGGCGCGGGGAGCTGTGGCATCCCCAGGCTGACCTCGGAGTTGGGCGGTGTGGTCGTCACCGGTCGACGCCTCCCATCACGGGGTCGATGGACGCGACGGCGACGATGACGTCGGCGACCTGGCCGCCCTCGCACATCGCCGCCATCGACTGGAGATTGGTGAAGGACGGGTCGCGGAAGTGGACCCGGTAGGGGCGCGTGCCGCCGTCGGAGACGACATGCGCGCCGAGTTCGCCCTTGGGCGACTCCACGGCGGCGTACGCCTGTCCCGCCGGGACCCGGAAGCCCTCCGTCACCAGCTTGAAGTGATGGATCAGAGCCTCCATGGACGTGCCCATGATGTTCTTGATGTGGTCGAGCGAGTTGCCGAGGCCGTCCGGGCCGAGGGCGAGCTGAGCGGGCCAGGCGATCTTCTTGTCGGCGACCATGACCGGGCCCGGCTCCAGCCGGTCCAGGCACTGTTCGACGATCCGCAGCGACTGGCGCATCTCCTCCAGGCGGATGAGGAAGCGCCCGTACGCGTCGCAGGTCTCGGCGGTCGGGACCTCGAACTCGTATGTCTCGTAACCGCAGTACGGGTCGGACCTGCGCAGGTCGTGCGGGAGCCCGGCGGCGCGCAGGATCGGTCCGGTGGCGCCCAGCGCCATGCAGCCGGCCAGGTCGAGATAGCCGACGTCCTGCATGCGGGCCTTGAAGATGGGGTTGCCGGTGGCGAGCTTGTCGTACTCCGGCAGGTTCTTGCGCAGCGTCTTGAGCAGCTCGCGCAGGGAGTCGACGGCGCCGGCGGGAAGGTCCTGGGCGAGGCCGCCGGGGCGGATGAACGCGTGGTTCATGCGCAGGCCGGTGATCATCTCGTAGGCGTCGAGGATCAGTTCACGATCCCGGAAGCCGTAGATCATGATCGTGGTCGCGCCCAGCTCCATACCGCCGGTGGCGATGCAGACCAGGTGCGAGGAGAGCCGGTTCAGCTCCATCAGCAGGACGCGCAGGACGGTGGCCCGGTCCGGGACGGCGTCCTCGATGCCGAGCAGCTTCTCCACGCCGAGGCAGTACGCCGTCTCGTTGAAGAACGACGTCAGGTAGTCCATGCGCGTGACGAAGGTCGTGCCCTGCGTCCAGTTGCGGAATTCGAGGTTCTTCTCGATTCCGGTGTGCAGATAGCCGATGCCGCAGCGGGCCTCGGTGACGGTCTCGCCCTCGATCTCCAGGATCAGCCGCAGCACACCGTGGGTGGACGGGTGCTGGGGACCCATGTTGACGACGATCCGCTCGTCGTCGGCCTTCGCGGCCGACTGGACGACCTCGTCCCAGTCACCGCCGGTGACCGTGTACACGGTGCCCTCGGTGGTCGCGCGAGGCGTCGCGTGGGGTGTCTGTGCTGACATCAGGAGTACGACCTCCGCTGGTCCGGAGCCGGGATCTGGGCGCCCTTGTACTCGACGGCGATACCGCCGAGCGGATAGTCCTTGCGCTGCGGGAAGCCCTGCCAGTCGTCCGGCATCATGATCCGGGTCAGCGCGGGGTGGCCGTCGAAGATCAGGCCGAAGAAGTCGTACGTCTCGCGCTCGTGCCAGTCGTTGGTCGGATAGACCGACACCAGGGACGGCACGTGCGGGTCGGCATCCGGGGCGGACACCTCCAGCCGGATCAGCCGGCCGTGGGTGAGCGAGCGCAGGTGGTAGACGGCGTGCAGCTCGCGGCCCGTATCGCCCAGGAAGTGGACGCCCGACACCCCCGTACAGAGCTCGAAGCGCAGCGCCGGGTCGTCGCGCAGGGTGCGCGCGACCTGGAGGAGATGCTCGCGGGCGATGTGGAAGGTGAGTTCGCCCCGGTCGACGACCGTCCTCTCGATGGCCTCGCCGGGGGGCACTCCCTGCTCCTCCAGAGCGCCTTCGAGTTCGTCGGCGATCTCGTCGAAGACCCCGCCGGGGCCGCCGTACGGCCGGGCGGTGGCGCCCGGCAGCGACACGGTCCGGACGAGACCGCCGTAGCCGGAGGTGTCCCCGCCGCCGCTGTCGGTGCCGAACATGCCCTTCCGTACGCCGATGACCTCGCCGGTCGCGTCGCGCCCGGACGGGACGTTCTTACCGGATCGCTGCTCGTCACTCACCGCAGCAGCCCCTTCATCTCGATCGTCGGGAGCGCCTTGAGGGCCGCCTCCTCCGCCTCGCGGGCGGCTTCCTCCGCGTTGACCCCGAGCTTGGAGCCCTGGATCTTCTCGTGGAGCTTGAGGATGGCGTCCATCAGCATCTCGGGGCGCGGCGGGCAGCCAGGCAAATAGATGTCAACAGGCACAACATGGTCAACACCCTGAACAATGGCGTAATTGTTGAACATACCGCCCGATGATGCGCAAACCCCCATGGAAATAACCCACTTGGGATTGGGCATCTGGTCATAGACCTGCCGCAGCACGGGCGCCATCTTCTGGCTCACCCGCCCTGCCACGATCATCAGATCGGCCTGGCGCGGCGAGCCGCGGAAGACCTCCATGCCGAACCGCGCCAGGTCGTACCGCCCGGCGCCGGTCGTCATCATCTCGATGGCACAGCAGGCGAGGCCGAACGTGGCGGGGAATACGGAGGATTTCCGCACCCACCCCGAGGCCTGTTCGACGGTGGTCAGCAGGAAACCGCTCGGCAGCTTCTCTTCGAGTCCCATTGGTGGCCCCTCAGCCCCTTTAGTCCCATTCCAGACCGCCGCGCCGCCACACATACGCGTAGGCGACGAAGACGGTGAGCACGAAGAGCAGCATCTCCACGAGCCCGAAAAGCCCCAGGGAGTCGAAGGTGACGGCCCAGGGGTAAAGGAAGACAATCTCGATGTCGAAGACGATGAAGAGCATCGCCGTCAGGTAGTACTTGATGGGAAAACGGCCGCCTCCGGCCGGCGTCGGCGTGGGTTCGATACCGCACTCGTACGCTTCAAGTTTCGCCCGGTTGTACCGCTTTGGGCCGATAAGCGTGGCCATGACCACGGAGAAGATCGCAAACCCAGCTCCGAGGGCGCCGAGCACGAGGATGGGCGCATAGGCATTCACGCTCCTCAGCTCCTTCCAGTCGTCCTTGACCGTTGGACCGCACCGGGCATTCATCTCGCCGCCCCACGGAAGATCCCTGAAGATCGCGAACATGTGAGGCAGTTCACAAGCCCGACTGCCCCGCATCCTATGCCTGGCGGTCTGTGATCTGCGACACGGGGTACGCCAACCTCTTTGTGATCTACGCCACCTGACGAACGATCATGAAGTCGGATGAGCGGTGACCTTCACACGCGAAGCGGCCGAGTGATCACCAGATGTGACATCCGAGCACGTCAGTGCTGGTCGGAGGCGTGTCGCCCTATCAAGCGATGCACCGTACAAGCAAATTGGCGACGTGGGCGATCGAAGTGATATGGCGTCGGGGACCCACTCGGACGGGGGGCGCCGGGGACCGATGTGGACACGTGCACGCATTCACGAGCAACCAGGACGGGGCGGCGAACGTCTTCCGACAAGGCCCCACGGGCGCCCGGCCGAGTCCGTGACCGGCCCGCACCCCCGACGGTGACCATCCTGTGACCCTTGCCACTCCACTCAACCTTCGCGAAAAGCGGGCTTGGCCACGCGCGTGAAGGGATGGTAAGCGGCGGGCAATTCGGACCTTTCTTGAAAAGACCGTGATCACAGCCATGATCACGAGTGACCGTTATGACCGTTACGGCGTCAATAAAGGTCCCTGGCAGGCAGTTTCAGGCATTCCGCACTGAACTGTGGCGCAACGCACGTTTCTTGACGGGAACCGGGGCTCGCCTGATAGCCGTAGATCCATGTCCCTCACCGCTCACATACCCAGCCACCGGAAGCCCCGCCGCAGAGCGTCGAAGGTCGCCCTCCGTGCCGGAGTTGCCGGTGGCGTCCTCAGCACCATCGCGGTGGCCGGTGCCGCCGGGCCGGCGACCGCCGAGCCCGTGACCGAGACCATCGAAATGCCGACGCTCACCCCCACGATCACCGCCGGGCTCGCCGCGAGCTTCGCGCAGTCGGCCGAGGCCACCCAGCGGGTCGCACTCGGCCTGGAACTGCGCGCCGAGGAAGACGCCGCCGCCGTCAAGGCCGCGCGGACCGCCGTGAAGGCCCACTCCGAGGCGGAGCGCGAGGCCAAGGCGAAGAAGAAGGCCGAGGAAGCCGCGAAGGCCGACCGCGCCGAGGCCGAGGCCACCGCCGAGCGCGCCTCCCGCTCCAGCGCGCGCACGACGCTCACCCCGCTCTCCGCGAGCTCCGGCTCCCCCTCGGGCTCGGGCTCGGGCTCAGGCTCGGGCTCAGGCGCCCCCACGTACAGCGCCCCGTCGAAGGCCACCGGCTCCGCGGCCTCCGTCGTCGCCTTTGTCCGGGCGCACGTCGGCGACGCGTACGTCATGGGCTCCACCGGCCCCAACGCCTGGGACTGCTCCGGCCTCGTGCAGGCCGCGTACCGCCAGATCGGCATCGACCTCCCGCGCGTCTCCGGCGCGCAGTCGACAGCCGGCACCCAGGTCTCCCTGAGCAACCTCCAGCCGGGCGACATCCTTTACTGGGGCGGCGCGGGCAGCGCGTACCACACCGCGATCTACGTGGGCGGCGGCCAGTTCGTCGGCGCGCAGAACCCCAGCTCCGGCGTGGTCCTGCGGTCCCTGGACTACGACCGGCCGAGCGGCGCGGTCCGCGTCCTCTGAGCCCCGCCGACCTGTAGACAGCCACGCGAAACCTGACGGGCCGTGGTTCCCCACTCCGGGGGGAACCACGGCCCTTCGGCGCGTTCGGGCGGATGCGGACGCCGATCGCGGGGAAGGGGTGCGGGGAACGGAACCATCACTTCTGGGTAGAAGTGACGTGAACTCTTCGTTCCGCGTCGTACCACGGGCGTTCGCTCGGCCCAGGAGGCACCACCATGACCGTCAAAGGCATTGATGTTTCGTCGTACCAGAGCACCACGTTCAGCACGAGCGGCCTCGACTTCGTCTTCGTCAAGGCCACGGAAGGAACCTCGTACCTCAATCCGCGCATGACCGCGCAGGCCGCGCACGCCCGCGCCGCCGGTGTGGTGGTCGGTTTCTACCACTTCCTGCGGCCCGGTGACATGAAGGCGCAGGCCGCGTACTTCGTCACGAAGTGCGCCAGCATCGAAGGCGATCCGCTCTTCGCCGACTGGGAGGACGACGGGGTCTCCTGCGCGCAGAAGGACGCGTTCATCGCCGAGGTGAAGCGGCTCCGGGGAGGCAGCCACCGGGTCGGGCTGTACTGCGGGCAGTACTTCTGGCTGCACCACGACACCACCAGCAACGCGGGCGACGCCCTGTGGATCGCGGACTACGTGACCGCCGGAAAGCCCCGCATCAAGGCCGCGTGGAAGTTCCACCAGTACACCGACAGCCCCATGGACACGAACGTCGGTGCGTTCGCCGACCGCGCGGCGCTGCGGAAGTGGGCGGGTGCCTGACCGGAAGAGGGCCGGTTCCGGCACCCCGGCCCTGTCCGCGCCCCGGCCCTCCCGGAACTGACGCCGGTCGCGGCAAGCTCTGCCCCGTAGCGGAACTAGACCTCGCCCACGGTCTCCGGCGTCTCCTGGACAGGGTGCACCACCAGCTGCCGCAGGTCGCGGGCGAGTTCGGCCGCCGCGTCGTGGTCGGTGCCGTTCCCGGTCTCCCCGGCCTCCTCGGCGAGGAAGACGACGGTGCCGAAGCTGCCCTTGTCGGTCCAGCCGCACGCCACCCACGCCAGACCCGTCAGATTGGTGAAGGGCGTGCACTCCATCCGGCCGCCGTAACGGCCGGGGTCGGGGCTCCAGCTGTCACCGACGTCGGAGGCGGAAGCCAGGAGTCCCTGCCGGACCGCCGAGGCCATGTTGGCCGGCATGTCGCGGAAGTCCCCGATCCCGCCGGCGACGACGATGGCGGCCTCGCCGCGCTCCGCGTCGCCGTAGAGGTAGCCGAAGCCCTCCCCGTCGGTCCTGCCGAGTTCCCAGGATTCCATCATCGACGCGAGGATGTCGTTGGTATCGGAGTCGTGGAGCCGGTCCATCCCCAGGTAACCCTCCGGCGCGGACACCTCGTAGCGCGGATACGACCGGTACTGGGCATTCGCCCACACCGCCGCGACGAGCGCCGGCCCGACGACCACCACGGCGACCAGCACGGCCGCCCACTTCTCACGGAGCGAGAACGGCGGGACCGGCGCCAGGGACGGCGCGGGCGGAATCGGCCCTACCGGCTCCCCGGGCGAGCCGGGCGCCAGGGCGGATCGTACGAGAGCCCAGGCCCGGTGCCGGGCTCCGCGCAGCGTCCACCCGAGCAGGCAGACCGGCAGGAGGAAGAGCAGGGAGAAGAGCCGTGTCCAGCCGGGGAGATGGAGAGCGGGCACGGTGAGATGCGCCGCGCCCAGGAGCACCGCGAGGACCAGGTTGGCGCCCAACGGGGCCCGCACCAGGGGGCGCAGGACTGCCCCTCCGGGCCGGGCCAGTGCCGTCAGTGTCTCGGCGCGGACCACGAGCCGCCCGTCGTGAGGATGCGCGGCCGCGAGCGCCCTGGCCCGGTGCGCGGCGGTCCGTACGTCGTCGGCGGCCAGCGCCTGGCGCGCGTCGTACCGCTGCACCCGGTCCGCGGAGGGCTCACGGGGCAGGAGCCGGCCCCTGTCGTTCTCGGCCTGCTCGGCGCTCAGCGCCTGCGGTGATCCGGGAGCCAGTTCACGCAGCCGCTCGGCCAGTTCGGGTCCGCGCCGGTAGCGTCCGGGCCGCTCGACGACATCGCTGTTCAGGCACAGCTCCGCGTAGGCGGCGAGGATGTCGAGATGGTCCGGGAAGGCCGCGAGGCCTTCGCGATAGACGAGCTCGGCGCGGTCGTCATGGTCGTCGTCGTCCTCGGCGGCGTGCCCCCGGCCGAGCAGCGCGTACAGCCCGCCGTCCGGTCCGAGGTCGTCCAGCGCGCTCCTGGCGGCCCGGCGGGCCTCGGCGGCCTCCCCGTCCCGCAGGAGTGTTTCCACATGGGCGCGCGCGGACGCGTAGGCATCGGAATCCGCGCGCGCGGGCGCGGTCTCTTCGGCATCGGCCTGCATGTGTGGTCCCCACCCCTGATGTGCGCCGATCCCCTCGGCAGCGCCACTATCACGCGGCCCGCCGGCCTTGGTCAACCGGAAGACCACAGGCCGCCGCACACCGCATGCACCAACGCGACAGGGCGGCGCACCCACTCCACCCGGAGTGTGTCGCCGCCCTGCTCCACGCCCCGGCGGACCGCCCGGGGCACAACGTGCCGCTCAGGCCTTCGGGGCCACCTTGCTCAGGCCGTTGATGATGCGGTCCATCGCGTCGCCGCCCGTCGGGTCCGTCAGGTTCGCCAGCATCTTCAGCGTGAACTTCATCAGCAGCGGATGTGTCAGACCACGCTGCGTGGCGATCTTCATGACCTTCGGATTGCCGATCATCTTCACGAACGCGCGGCCCAGCGTGTAATAGCCGCCGTAGGTGTCCTTCAGGACCTTCGGGTAGTGCTGGAGGGCCAGTTCGCGCTGGGCCGGGGTGGCGCGCGCGTGGGCCTGGACGATGACGTCGGCGGCGATCTGGCCGGACTCCATGGCGTAGGCGATGCCCTCGCCGTTGAACGGGTTGACCAGCCCGCCCGCGTCACCGACGAGCAGCAGGCCCTTGGTGTAGTGCGGCTGGCGGTTGAACGCCATCGGGAGCGCGGCGCCCCGGATCGGCATCGTCATGTTGTCCGGGGTGTATCCCCAGTCCTCCGGCATCGACGCGCACCACGCCTTGAGCACCTCGCGCCAGTCCAGCTCCTTGAAGGAGTCGGAGGTGTTGAGGACACCCAGCCCGACGTTGGACGTCCCGTCGCCCATGCCGAAGATCCAGCCGTAGCCGGGCAGCAGCCGGTCCTCGCCCGGGCCGCGCCGGTCCCACAGCTCCAGCCAGGACTCCAGGTAGTCGTCCTCGTGGCGGGGCGAGGTGAAGTACGTACGGACCGCGACGCCCATCGGCCGGTCCTCGCGCCGGTGCAGCCCCATGGCGAGCGACAGCCGGGTGGAGTTGCCGTCGGCGGCGACGACGAGCGGGGCGTGGAAGGTGACCGGGGTCTTCTCCTCGCCCATCTTGGCGTGCACGCCGGTGATGTGGCCGGTGCGCTCGTCGATGATCGGCGCTCCGACGTTGCACCGCTCGTGCAGCCGCGCGCCGGCCTTCTGGGCCTGCCGGGCCAGCTGCTCGTCGAAGTCGTCGCGCTTGCGGACGAGTCCGTAGTCCGGGTACGAGGCCAGCTCCGGCCAGTCGAGCTGGAGCCGGACGCCGCCACCGATGATCCGCAGGCCCTTGTTGCGCAGCCAGCCCGCCTCTTCGGAGATGTCGATGCCCATCGACACCAGCTGTTTGGTCGCGCGCGGGGTGAGACCGTCGCCGCAGACCTTCTCGCGGGGGAACGCCGTCTTCTCCAGCAGCAGGACGTCCAGGCCCGCCTTGGCGAGGTAGTACGCGGTGGTGGAGCCGGCCGGGCCCGCTCCGACGACGATCACATCTGCGGTGTTCTCGGAGAGGGGCTCGGTCACAGCGGGTTCTCCCGAAGACTTGAGATTACGTACCGGGCGGCACTGGGCACGTGCAGTCTATGGGTGCGTACCCATACCTCCTGTGAAGGGCTGCCTCGTGAACGACATGACCAAGCCGCTCCCCTTGATGGGCCTGCGCGTCCCCACGGACGAGGACGCGCTCTCCTGGCACCGGGTCTTCGCCCACCCGGATGTGATGGAGTTCCATGGCGGCGCCCCGGCGGAGCTCTCGGTGTACGAGGAGCTGACCGCCCGCCAGCGCAGACACGACGCGGAGCGCGGCTTCTGTTTCTGGACGATCGTGGGCGAGGAGGACAAGGTCGTCGGCTTCACCGGGGCGCAGCCCTGGCCGCACGAGTCGTTCGGTCCCGTCGGTGAGATCGAGATCGGCTGGCGGCTGGGCCGCGACCACTGGGGGCGCGGTTACGCCACGGCCGCCGCACGCGCCACGCTGGAGCGGGTACGGGAGGCGGGCGTCGGCCAGGTCGTGGCGATGGTGAGCCCGCGCAACGAACGCTCGCTGGCGGTGGCGCGACGGCTGGGGATGGAGCGGGCCGAGACGTACACCACCTCGTCGAAGCAGGAGGCGCACTGCTTCCGGCTGGCGCTCTGAGGGCCTGAGGCGCTGGCGCTCCGAGGCCCTGAGGCGCTGGCGCTCCGAGGCCCTGAGGCGCTGGCGCTCCGAGGCCCTGAGGCATCGAGGCACCGACAGCGGTGCGGGCGGGCGGCCTCCCTCAGCGCCTCGAAGGAGGGCCGCCCGTGCCGTCAGGCCCGTACGCCCCGGTGCAGCGCCACGATCCCGCCCGTCAGATTCCGCCAGGCCACCTGGGACCAGCCCGCGCCCTGCAGCCGCGCCGCGAGCGCGGGCTGGTCCGGCCAGGCGCGGATGGACTCGGCGAGATAGACGTACGCGTCGGGGTTGGAGGAGACGGCGCGCGCGGTCGGCGGCAGCGCGCGCATCAGGTACTCCGTGTAGACGGTCCGCAGCGGCGCCCAGGTGGGGTGCGAGAACTCGCAGATCACCACGCGTCCGCCCGGCTTCGTCACCCGGTACAGCTCGCGCAGCGCGAGGTCGGTGTCCTGCACGTTGCGCAGCCCGAAGGAGATCGTCACCGCGTCGAAGGACGCGTCGGCGAACGGCAGCTTCGTCGCGTCCCCCGCCGTGAACGGCATCCACGGATGCCGCTTCTTGCCCTCCCGCAGCATGCCCAGCGAGAAGTCGCAGGGCACGACGTACGCGCCGGTGGCGGCGAACGGCTGCGAGGAGGTGGCGGTACCGGCGGCGAGGTCGAGGATCTTCTCCGCCGGGCGCGCGTTCACGGCCCTGGCGACGGCCTTGCGCCACACCCGGTCCTGGCCGAGCGAGAGCACGTCATTGGTGAGGTCGTAGTTCTTCGCCACGCCGTCGAACATCGAGGCGACTTCGTGCGGCTGCTTGTCCAGAGATGCCCGGGTCACTCGCGTTCGGCCTCGCTTGTCTTGGGTCAGGTCCGGTGCGGTACGCGCGTCATTCTCGCAGGCGGGTCCCGGCGTCATGCGCGCCGGTGGACGAGTCGCCCGCCGAGGACGGTGGCGACACAGCTGCCCGCGCCGTGCTCGGCCAGCGCCGCGTACGGATCACCGTCGGCCGGGATCGCGAACACCGCGAAGTCGGCGTCGGCCCCCGCGCCACTCCGCAGGGGAAGCAGGAACGCCTCCTCGGCCGGCCGTCCCGCGAAGGGGTCGAACGAGGGCGGACCCGGCGGGTCCGTGAACCGCTCCTCGCTGCTCAGCCCCGCGCGCGCCACGGCGTCCCGTACCGCGTCCCGCCACAGGTCGCCCGCGACCGCGACGGTGCCGTGCGCCAGCATCCGCTTCGTCCCGCGCCGGGCACTCGCGCCCCAGCGGGCGTCGGTCATCTCCAGCGCGGCGAGCGCCTCACCCGTCAGAGGCTCGGTGCCCAGCTCGGCGGCCTCGCGCGGATCGGGGTGGTACGCGGCCTCCAGCAGCTCGGGGCCGTACGGATTGCACAGCCCGGGCGTGAGGACCCCGGGCCAGCGCCGGACCCGGGCCGCCGGGTGCGCGGCGGCCAGCTCCTCGTACGGGCCGAGAGCGGCGAGGGCCCGGCCGTCGACCAGGACCGCACCGCCGGGCACGGGCTCGTCCCCGCGTCCCGGCAGCAGCACGTCCGCGCGGTGGATCGTCAGCACGGCGGTGTCAGTTGGCGCTGAGCAGCTTCAGTTCCGGGTGGGCCGTGCCGCCCTCGATCGCCGTCGACGAGATGTGCGAGACCACGCGGTCGTCGACCGGGTCGTCCGCCGGGTCGTCGTGCACGACGAGGTGCTCGTACGTCGTGGCGCGCTGCGCCGGGACGCGGCCCGCCTTGCGGATCAGGTCGATGATCTCCAGCCGGTTGGAGCGGTGCCTGGCCCCGGCCGACGACACCACGTTCTCCTCCAGCATGATCGAGCCGAGGTCGTCGGCGCCGTAGTGCAGCGACAGCTGGCCGACCTCCTTGCCCGTGGTCAGCCAGGAGCCCTGGATGTGCGCGACGTTGTCGAGGAAGAGCCGCGCGATCGCGATCAAGCGCAGGTACTCGAAGAGCGTGGCCTGCGTCTGGCCCTTCAAGCGGTTGTTCTCGGGCTGGTAGGTGTACGGGATGAACGCGCGGAAGCCGCCCGTCCGGTCCTGCGTGTCACGGATCATCCGCAGGTGCTCGATGCGCTCGGCGTTGGTCTCGCCCGTGCCCATCAGCATCGTGGAGGTGGACTCGACGCCCAGCCCGTGCGCGATCTCCATGATCTCCAGCCAGCGCTCGCCGGACTCCTTGAGCGGCGCGATCGCCTTGCGCGGCCGCTCGGGCAGCAGCTCGGCGCCGGCGCCGGCGAAGGAGTCGAGACCGGCGGCGTGGATCCGCCGGATCGCCTCCTCGACCGAGACCTTGGAGATCCTGGCCATGTGCTCGACCTCGGACGCGCCGAGGGAGTGGATGACCAGCTGCGGGAATTCCTTCTTGATCGCCGCGAAGTGCCGCTCGTAGTACTCGACGCCGTAGTCCGGGTGGTGGCCGCCCTGGAACATGATCTGCGTGCCGCCGAGCTCGACCGTCTCCGCGCAGCGGCGCAGGATGTCGTCGAGGTCGCGGCTCCAGCCCTTGGCGGTGTCCTTGGGCGCGGCGTAGAAGGCGCAGAACTTGCACGCCGTCACACAGACGTTGGTGTAGTTGATGTTCCGCTCGATGATGTACGTCGCGATGTGCTCGGTCCCCGCGTACCGGCGGCGCCTGGCCCCGTCTGCGGCGGCGCCCAGTGCGTGCAGCGGCGCCGAGCGGTAGAGGACGAGCGCTTCCCCGGGCGTGATGCGCCCGCCCGCCGCCGCACGGTCAAGGACCCCAGTGACATCTACGGACGTGAGGTCGGCCTTCTCGGTCACCGGGCGGGTCCTTCCCAAGGGGGATGTAACGACCGAACCAGCCTACGCCAGCCCACTGACAAGCCCCGTCGCGCCCTGTCAAGCCCTGTCGGTGGCGGTCGGTGCCGTGAGCAGCTCCACCCGGACGTCGGCCGGATAGCCGGTCGACGGGCCGGTCCGGCGCGCGAACTCCCGTACGCCCGCGAGCTGGTCGGGGCCGAAGCGGAAGTCGAGCGTCGTGAAGTAGCGCTCCAGCAGCTCCGCGTCGAAGGACTCCCAGCGCGCCGCCTGCTTGGCGACCTTCGCGACCTCCTCCAGCGAGAGGTCCCGGGAGGCCAGGAACGCCTCGTGCACCTTCCGTACGCCCTCCGGCTCGCGCGCCAGATAGTCCTTGCGCGCGGCCCAGACCGCGAAGACGAACGGCAGCCCGGTCCAGTCCTTCCACATCAGTCCCAGGTCGTGGACCTGGAGACCGAGCCGCGGCGCGTCGTGCAGCGAGGCGCGCAGCGCCGCGTCGCCGATGAGCACGGCCGCCTCGGCCTCCCGCATCATCAGGCCGAGGTCCGGCGGGCAGGTGTAGTAGTCCGGCTCCACTTTGTACTGCTCGCTCAGCAGCAGCTGGGCCAGCCGTACAGACGTACGGGAGGTGGAGCCGAGGGCCACCCGGGCGCCGTCCAGTTGCTCCAGCGGCACCTGCGACACGATCACGCAGGACATGACGGGGCCGTCGCAGCCGACCGCGAGATCGGGGAAGGCGACCAGCTCGTCGGCGTTTCGGAGGAATTCGACGAGGGTGACGGGGGCGATGTCCAGGTCGCCGCGCACCAGCCGCTCGCTGAGCTTCTCGGGTGTGTCCTTCGTCAGTTCGAGATCGAGAAGGGTGCCGGTCCTGGCGAGCCCCCAGTAGAGGGGGAGGCAGTTCAGGAACTGGATGTGGCCGACGCGGGGCCGGCTGCGACGTCCACCGCCGCCGAAGGCACCCTCCGCGCCCACTCCGGCTGCCACTCCGGCTGCCACTCCGGCTGCCGCCGTCTCTGCCGCCGCCTCTGCCTCTGCCGCTTGGTTTTCCGCTCGACTGTCCACATCGCGAGGCTAGACCCGGCCCCCCTGACAGGCAGCCCCGGGGCGCCGTTCGTCAGCCCCTGGGCCCCTCGTCAAACGTCCGGGTGAAGTGATCTTCACCTCTACCGCGCCGCACACGCTGCGTGCTAGGCTCGCCGCAAGTTGCAGTTTGGTTTCCCTTGCAGTACAGAGCCTGCGGAGCATGTGACCCGCAGGCTTTTGTAGTTTTCAGACTTCTTAGCAGGTTCTGGAGCAGGGCAACCCTTTGGCCCAAGGAGGGCTTATGGCTACCGGAACCGTCAAGTGGTTCAACGCTGAAAAGGGCTTCGGCTTCATCGCCCAGGACGGCGGCGGCCCGGATGTCTTCGTCCACTACTCCGCGATCAACGCGTCTGGCTTCCGCTCCCTCGAGGAGAACCAGGTCGTGAACTTCGACGTCACCCAGGGTCCGAAGGGCCCGCAGGCGGAGAACGTCATCCCGGCCTAGTTGCCCGGTTGGTCGATCGCGAACAACGTGAGTAGCAGTACCCAAGGAGCCCTGCTCCCCCACTCGGGTGGGGAAGCAGGGCTCCTGCCTTTTCCGCCGCTACCCGCGCCCGCCGTAACGCACCCGCGCCCGCGCCCGCCGTGACGCGCGCCGTGCCCGCCGCACCCGCGCCGCGCCGGCCCGTGCTCCGCGTGTCACTTCGCGTACAGGCTCTCGATGTCCGCCGCGAAGTCCTCCGCGATCGCCGCCCGCCTCAGCTTCAGCGAGGGGGTCAGATGGCCGCCCTCCTCGGTGAAGTCGGCCGTCAGCACCCGGAACCGGCGGATGGACTCGGCGCGGGAGACCAGGCGGTTGGCCTCGTTGACGGCGCGCTGGAGGGTGCTCAGCAGGTCCTCGTCCTCGACCAGGTCGGCCAGAGGCACCGCCTGCTTCCTCTTCATCTCCCGCCAGTGGGCGAGGCCGTCCGGCTCCAGGGTGATCAGAGCCGTGACGTACGAGCGGTTGTCGCCGACGACCATGCACTGGCTGACCAGGGGGTGGGCACGCAGCCAGTCCTCCAGGGGCGTCGGCATGACGTTCTTGCCGCCCGAGGTGATGATGATGTCCTTCTTGCGGCCGGTGATCGTGAGGTAGCCGTCCTCGTCCAGCTCCCCCAGGTCCCCCGTGGCGAACCAGCCGTCCGCGTCCAGCGCCGTCACCGGCTCGCCCGACTCCGCGTCCCAGTACCCGGCGAACACGTGTCCGCCGCGCAGCAGCACCTCGCCGTCCTCGGCGATCCCCACCGTCGTGCCGGGCATCGGCCAGCCCACCGTGCCCAGGCGGGGCTTGAGCGGCGGGGTGACGGTCGACGCGGCCGTCGTCTCCGTCATGCCGTACCCCTCGAAGATCTCGATGCCGGCGCCCGCGTAGAACGCGGCGAGCCGGCGGCCCAGCGGGGAACCGCCGCAGATCGCCTGCTGCACCTTGCCGCCGAGGGCGGCGCGGATGCGGCGGTAGACCAGCGGGTCGTACAGCGCGCGGGCCGTCCGCAGGCCGAGCGAGGGGCCGGGACCCGTGCCGTGTTCCGTCGCCTCGACGGCCTGACCGTACCGCTCGGCGATCCTCGCCGCCCGGTCGAAGGACGCGGCGCGGCGCATCCTCTCGGCGGTGGCGCGGCCGGTGTTGAAGACCTTCTCCAGGACGTACGGGATGGCCAGCAGGAACGTCGGCCGGAAGCCCGCCAGATCCGCGAGCAGGTCCTCGGTCCTGATGGACGGCGCGTGCCCGAGCCGTACCCGCGCGCGCAGACAGCCGATCGCGACCATGCGCCCGAAGACATGGGAGAGCGGGAGGAAGAGCAGCGAGGAAGGGGGCTCCTTGCTGACCGATGTGAAGACGGGGTGGAGCAGCTCGATGGCGTTGTCCACCTCCGCGAAGAAGTTGCCGTGGGTGAGGACGCAGCCCTTGGGGCGGCCCGTCGTCCCCGAGGTGTAGATGAGCGTGGCGATGGACTCCGGGGTGAGGCGGGCGCGGCGCTCGGTGACGGCCCGGTCCGGGAGGAGTTCGCCGGCGCGGCGCAGGATGTCGACGGCGCCGGTGTCGAACGTCCACAGGTGCGTGAGGCCGGGCAGTTGCTCCCGCTCCTGGCTGATCAGCCAGGCCTGTTCCCTGTCCTCCACGGCGCAGGCGACGGCGCCCGAGTCCTGGAGGATCCAGCGCGCCTGGAAGGCGGAGGAGGTCGGGTAGATGGGGACGGTGACCAGGCCCGCGGCCCAGGCCGCGAAGTCCAGCAGGGTCCACTCGTAGGTCGTACGGGCCATGATCGCGAGCCGGTCGCCGGGCCGCAGTCCCCGCGCGATCAGCCCCTTGGCGACGGCCAGGACGTCCTCGGCGAACGCGGCGGCGGAGACGTCCCACCACGTGCCGTCCCCGCGGTTCCGGCTGATGACCGCCTCGTCCGGGGCCTCCCGCGCGTTGTCGAAGGGGATGTCGGCGAGTGAGCCGCGCCGGACGGGCGGGACGAGCGGCGGTACGGAGGCTTCCCGGACCCGCCCGTCCACCCGCACCTTCACGGGCTCGACCAGGGATATGGGCCGCGGATCGGGGGCGCCGCCGGCGACCGCGGGGACAGGAACGGACAAGTACGGCTCTCCTCGTCGTGCGACGTACCGAGGAGCGAATGTAGGTGCGCGCGGGTGGCGAGGACAATGGCGGTCAGCTATCTGCACGTCACCGGCACAGCACCCGGCCGTTTCCCGCCAGGAACACCGGCCTCACAGCCGCGGCACTCGACGGGCCCCCTCCCCCGGTGTCCGGAGGAAGAGGCCCGTCGAGTGCTGCGGCTACCGCCGGTGGAGCGAACGGCCGGCGGTCGGACGGCGGTCAGACGGCGGGTCGGTCGGCGGGTCGGTCGGCGGGTCGGACGGCGGTCAGACGGCGACCGGGACGCCGGCCTCACGGTCGGACTCGGCGGCGGCCGGGTCGCGCTCGTCCACCGGCGAGGCCGAGGCAGCGTTGTACGCGTCGTGGTCGAGGATCTTCTCGCGGGCCGCGACGATGACCGGGACCAGGGCCTGGCCCGCCACGTTCGTGGCGGTGCGCATCATGTCGAGGATCGGGTCGATCGCCATCAGCAGGCCCACGCCCTCCAGCGGGAGGCCCAGCGTGGAGAGGGTCAGGGTCAGCATGACCGTCGCGCCGGTGAGGCCGGCGGTGGCCGCCGAGCCGACGACCGAGACGAAGGCGATCAGCAGGTAGTCCTGGACGCCGAGATGTACGTCGAAGATCTGGGCGATGAAGATCGCGGCGAGCGCCGGGTAGATCGCGGCGCAGCCGTCCATCTTCGTCGTCGCACCGAACGGCACGGCGAAGGAGGTGTACTCCTTCGGCACGCCGAGGCGCTGGGTGACCCGCTGGGTGACCGGCATGGTGCCGACGGAGGAGCGCGAGACGAAGGCGAGCTGGAGCGCGGGCCAGGCGCCCTTGTAGAACGGGAGCGGGTTGACCTTGGCGGCCGTCGCCAGCAGCAGCGGGTAGACACCGAACATGACCAGTGCGCAGCCGATGTACACGTCGGCGGTGAAGGTCGCGTACTTGCCGATGAGGTCCCAGCCGTAGTCGGCGATGGCGAAGCCGATGAGGCCGATCGTGCCGATCGGGGCGAGCCGGATGACCCACCACAGCGCCTTCTGGAGAAGCTCCAGCACGGACTGGCTCAGCGTCAGGATCGGCTTGGCCCTGTCACCGAGCTGGAGCGCGGCGATACCGGCGACGGCGGCCATGAAGACGATCTGAAGGACGTTCAGTTCGGTGAAGGGCGTGATGACGTCGGTCGGCACGATGCCGGTCAGGAAGTCGATCCAGGAACCGGAGTGCTTGGGGGCCCGGCCGTCCTTCGGGGTGAGGCCGGTGCCCGCGCCCGGGTTGGTGATCAGGCCGATCAGCAGGCCGATGGCGACCGCGATCAGCGATGTGATCATGAACCAGAGCACGGTGCGGGAGGCCAGCCGGGCCGCGTTGTTGACCTTGCGCAGGTTGGTGATCGACACCAGGATCGCGAAGAAGACGAGCGGTGCGACGGCCAGCTTGAGCAGCTGGACGAAGATGCTGCCGACCTTGTCGAGCGTCGTGTAGAGCCAGTCGATGTCCTGGCTGCGCGCGAGCCAGCCGAGCAGGGCACCGAGAACCAGACCCGCGACGATCTGCGCCCAGAACGGGATCGTGGGTATGCGGAAACCGGAACCGGAGCCGGTCGGCTCCTCCGTGGTGGGGGACGCGGAGTTCGCGGACACGAACACACTCCAGACATGGCGTAACAGGGATGGGGGACGTACGGGGGGTGGGGTGCGGCGCCCGGCGAAAGGCGTTCTTCGGGGAAGGCGCCGCCGCGTGACGCCGGGTCAGCCGGCGGGGCGGCAGGGCGCGGACGCGGCGCGGTGGAGATCGGCGTGCGGGCGGCCCGGGGGCGGGACGCTCATACCGCGCCGTGGCGGGGACGCTCTGCGATCTTCATGTCGACACATTAACACTTCGACTTTGAGCGCCTCAAAGGTTCTCTTTGGGGCGCCACCCACCCCGGCAAACACAGAACCCCGGCTCCGGAGCGAGTGCTCCGGAGCCGGGGTGAAAGTGCGTACGGGAACGCCTACCGCACCGCGCCGTCCTCACGCGAACGGTTGGCCTCCAGCTTGGCCTTGGCGTCGTCGACCCTGGTGACGATCTGCTCGGACATCTGGTCCCGCTGCTTGCGCAGCAGGATGAAGCTGAGCGGCGCCGAGATCACGATGGCGAGCAGCAGGACCCAGACGAAGTTCGAGTCGCCGAGCCCCCTGGGCAGCGCGCCGACCCGCACCAGCAGGGCGACGACGACGAAGCAGCCGACGAAGATGCTCAGGCGCATCGCGGTGTAGCGGAGCGTGGCGTTCGTCTTCGGGGCGGTCACGGCGGGCCTTCTCTCTCCTTGGTGTCCTGCTCGGGGCACGGCGATGCCCGAACAGTGAAGCACGCCCCGTTCAGTACTGGTTCAGGGGGAGCAGCATGGTGATGTCATCACGGTCGTCACCTGGGGCGACCCTGATCGCGTCGGGCACGCGCCCGACTTCCTTGTAGCCGCACGAGGCGTAGAACGTGTCCAGGCCCGCGCCACCGCGGCAGCTGAGCCGGATCGCCTCGATCCCCTCGAAGCCGCGGGCGGCTTCGGCGACGGTGGCCATGAGGTCGCGGCCGTACCCCTTGCCCTGGTGCCGGGGGTGGACCATCACGGTGTACAGCCAGAGCCAGTGGCGCATCAGCCGGTGGGTGTTGAACGTGAGGAACGCCGTCGCGGCGACGGCGCCCTCCTCGTCGTACCCGACCACCAGCCGGGAGCGGCCCTCGGCCATGGCCGCGAGGTGCCTGAGCACCTCGGGCCGTATGTCGTCGGGCGTCACCGGCGGTACGAAACCGACGGCGCCGCCCGCGTTGGACACGTCCGTCCAGAGCGCGACGATGCCGTCGCGCAGGGACGCGTCCATCGTCGGGTCCAGCTCGAACAGGAGAGCCATACCGATGGGATTCCTTGTCTCGGGCGCGGACTCGGGCATGGGGAGTCAGGCATGCGGAATCGGGTCCCGGACCCCGGCGCGCGGGCTCCGGGGCCCCGCCTTCAGAGGCGCATGGGCTGCGGGGACTCGCGGCGCTCGGCGTCCGGTCCCGGGTACTCGCGGATGATCTCGTACCGGGTGTTCCGCTCGACGGGACGGAAGCCCGCGTCACGGATCAGGTCGAGCAGATCCTCACGGCCGAGCTTGTTCGGCGTGCCGTAGTTGTCCGCGTCGTGCGTGATCTTGTACTCGACGACCGAGCCGTCCATGTCGTCCGCGCCGTGCTGGAGCGCGAGCTGGGCGGTCTGGACGCCGTGCATCACCCAGAACACCTTCACGTGCGGGACGTTGTCGAAGAGCAGCCGGGAGACGGCGAAGGTCTTGAGCGCCTCGGCGCCTGTGGCCATGGTCGTGCGCGCCTGGAGGCGGTTGCGGACCTTGCCGTCCTTCATGTCCACGAAGTCGTGCTGGTAGCGCAGCGGGATGAAGACCTGGAAGCCGCCGGTCTCGTCCTGCAGCTCACGCAGCCGCAGCACGTGGTCGACGCGGTGACGGGGCTCCTCGATGTGCCCGTACAGCATCGTCGCCGGGGTCTTGAGACCCTTCTCGTGCGCGAGCCGGTGGATACGCGACCAGTCTTCCCAGTGGGTGTTGTGGTCGACGATGTGCTGCCGGACCTCCCAGTCGAAGATCTCCGCGCCGCCGCCGGTCAGCGACTCCAGGCCCGCCTCGATCAGCTCGTCGAGGATCTCGGAGGCCGACAGCCCCGAGATCGTCTCGAAGTGGTGGATCTCGGTGGCGGTGAACGCCTTGAGGGAGACCTGCGGAAGGGCTTCCTTCAGGGCGCTGAGCGAGCGCGGGTAGTAGCGCCACGGCAGCGTCGGGTGCAGGCCGTTGACGATGTGCAGCTCGGTGAGGCTCTCGCCCTCCATCGCCTTGGCGAGGCGGACGGCCTCCTCGATGCGCATCGTGTACGCGTCCTTCTCGCCCGGCTTGCGCTGGAACGAGCAGTACGCGCAGGACGCGGTGCACACGTTCGTCATGTTGAGGTGACGGTTGACGTTGAAGTGGACGACGTCGCCGTTCTTACGGGTCCGGACCTCGTGGGCGAGCCCGCCGAGCCACGCCAGGTCGTCCGACTCGTACAGGGCGATGCCGTCCTCGCGGGACAGCCGCTCTCCCGCGCGGACCTTCTGCTCCAGCTCGCGCTTGAGACCTACATCTTGAATAGATGCAGTCATCAGGCCGCCTCCCATACGTCTACCAATCGGGCCTGTCGAGCCTACGCCCCCCGACTGACAGAGCCGACGCGGCCCTCCGCTCCGCCGGCCCCGCGCTCCGTCCCGCCGCCCGGCCGCCCGGCCGCCCAGCCGCCCGGCCGCTCAGGGGACTTCCTGCTCCTCGGGGAGTTCGCCCACCCTGTTCTCCCACTTGGTGGAGAGGACGATGGTCGTACGGGTCCGGGAGACGCCCTTCGTGCCGCTGAGCCGGCCGATGGTCTTCTCCAGCCCGTCCACGTCGCCCGCCCGCACCTTGAGCATGTACGAGTCGTCGCCCGCGATGAACCAGCAGTCCTCGATCTCGTCGAGGTCGCGCATCCGCCGGGCCACGTCCTCGTGGTCGGCGGCGTCGGAGAGCGAGATCCCGATCAGCGCGGTGACGCCGAGGCCGAGCGACGCGGAGTCGACCGTGGCGCGGTAGCCGGTGATGACGCCCGCCGCTTCGAGGCGGTTGATGCGGTCCGTGACGCTGGGCCCGGAGAGCCCGACGAGCCGGCCGAGTTCGGCGTATGAGGCCCTGCCGTTCTCTCTGAGGGCCTGGATGAGCTGCCTATCCACGGCGTCCATATACCTGTTGCCTTCCATTAATCAGCGATCTTGCAAGTATAAGTGTAGAATCAAAGGCATGCGGGGCTGACACCCTGCGAATCATTCAAGCGATCAACCAAGATCCTTCGAACTTTCAGGAGTGAGTTTCACCGTGTACACGATCGAGATGGCCTACGCCCACATGCGATCGCTGCAGGAACTGGCCGACGGCTCGCGCGCCCATCAGAAGCCCGCCGCGCACGCGCACCGTGCCCCCCGGGCCGGCCTCTTCCCGCGCCGCGCCCCCAAGAAGCGCTGACCGGCGCGCCGGCCGCGAGGCCGGGCGCGGGCCGTGTCCCTAACCATCACCGCGAGAGCCACCCAGCTCTCCCTCCCAACGGCGGTACAGCCGGTGCGGCACCCCTGCCGCGTCCAGCACCCGCCCGGCGACGAAGTCCACCAGATCCTGGATGTGCCTCGCCCCCGCGTAGAACGCGGGTGAGGCGGGCAGCACCACGGCGCCCGCCTCGTCCAGCGTCACCAGGTGCCGGAGCGTCTGCCCGTTCAGCGGCGTCTCCCGCACCGCGACCACCAGCTTCCGGCGCTCCTTGAGGGTCACGCTCGCCGCGCGCTGGAGCAGATCCTTCGACAGTCCGAGCGCGACCCCCGCCACGCACGCCGTGGAGGCGGGCACGATCAGCATCCCCTTCACCGGGTACGACCCCGAGGACGGCCCGGCGGCCAGATCCCCCGCGCCCCAGTGCCGTACGTCCCACGCGTCCCGCGACAGCTCCCGCGCGAAGGCGTCCGGACTGCCGTCCGCCCCCCGCGCCAGCCAGGCCCGCAGATCGTCCTGCCAGTGCGCGTCCCGGAAGGCGATCCCCGTCTCGTCGAGCAGCGTCAGCCGGGACGCCCGGCTCACCACCATGTCGACACTCTCGCCCGCCGCCAGCAGGCCGCGCAGCACGGCCGCCGCGTACGGGGTGCCGGACGCGCCGGAGACACCGACGACCCAGGGCCGTCGCGGCTGTCCCGGCTGTCGCGGGCTGTGCTGGTCTGCGTACGCTCCGGGCTTCACGGTGGCGAGCCTATCCGGCGCCCCGGGACCGGAACCGACGGCCGTGCCCCGGACGTTGCCGGGGCGGGGGCGCGTGCACCGCGCGCGGGAGAGTAGGGAGCTGGGATGACGTACCCGACCGGCGACGGCGCCGCGCGGACGGCGAACGCGCGGACAGCGGGCCCGGGAAGCCGCACCGACCGGGTGAAGGCGGCCGTGGCCGTGATGACGGGCTGGGTCGCCCTGCTCTGGATCCTGGAGGCGGTGGACGCGGCGACCGGCGCGCTGGACACCTATGGACTGAGCCCGCGCCGGTTCGGCGAGCTGCGCGACATCATCCCCATGGCCTTCCTGCACCACGGCTTCGGACATCTCGCGTCGAACACCGTGCCGCTGCTGGTCCTCGGGTTCCTCGCCGCGCTCAGCGGTATACGCCGCTTCGCCGCCGTCGTCCTCACCATCATGGTCGTCGGCGGCCTGGGCGTCTGGCTCACCGCCGCCGCCCACTCGGTCACGGCGGGCGCCTCCGGCGTCGTCTTCGGCCTGCTCGGCTACCTGCTGGTCCGCGGCTTCGTGAACCGCAGGGCGCTGGACATCGTGGTCGGCCTGCTGGTGCTGGCGGTGTACGGCTCCGTGCTGTGGGGCGTGCTGCCCGGTGACCCGTCCATCAGCTGGCAGGGCCACCTCTTCGGGCTGATCGGCGGGGTGCTCGCGGCGTTCCTGTTCCGCGCGCACCGGCCGCCGCGCGGGTAGCGGCCGGCACCCGGGCAACGGCCGGCACCCCCGTCGCGGCCGTCGCGGCCTGCATCCCGACGCGGCGGCCGTCGCGGGGTGACGGCCGGTCAGACCGTGAGGCCGCGCGCCAGGAGGTCCAGCAGCGCGCACACGAACAGGGCGATCCCGATGAAGCCGTTCACCGAGAAGAACGCCCTGTTGAGGCGGGACAGGTCGTGCGGCTTCACGATCGTGTGCTCGTAGAGGAACGCCGCGGCGACTATCACCAGACCGGCCCAGAAGAACACCCCGGCGTCGGTCGCCAGCGCGTACCAGACCAGCAGTGCCGTCGTCACGGCGTGCGAGGCGCGTGCCCCGTACAGCGCCGCCGGGATCCCGAAGCGGGCCGGCACGGACTTCACGCCATGGGCGCGGTCCGCCTGGACGTCCTGGCATCCGAAGATCAGATCGAAGCCGCCGATCCAGATCCCGACCGCGAGGCCGAGGATCACCGCGTCCCAGGACCACTCCCCCGTGATCGCGATCCACGCGCCCACCGGGCCCATCGCCTGGGCGAGTCCGAGGATGGCGTGCGGGAAGTTCGTGAACCTCTTCCCGTACGGATAGACGACCATCGGGATCACCGCGACGGGCGCCAGCGCGAGACACAGCGGTCCCAGCAGCGCCGCCGCGCCCAGGAAGACGACGAGCGCCACGAGCGCGCCGGTCCACGCGGAGCGCACGGACACCGCGCCGGTGACCAGCTCCCGGCCGGCCGTACGCGGGTTACGGGCGTCGATCTCCCGGTCGATGATCCGGTTGCAGGCCATCGCGAAGGTACGCAGCCCGACCATGGCGACCGTGACCAGGAACAGCCGGCGCCAGTGGACGTTCCCGTCCAGCTGGAACATCGCGGTGAGCGCGGCGATGTACGCGAACGGCAGCGCGAAGACCGAATGCTCGATCATCACCAGCCGCAGGAAGGACCTGGTCCGGCCCGAATGCGGTACTGCTGCGGCGGCGCTGGTCACAGGCCGTACTCCCTCCACCGGCGGTCGACTTTCGCCGCCGTCTCCGGGTCGGACTCGACCATCTCCGGCCAGCCTCCGTCCCGCGTGTACCCCTCCTCGGGGAGCTTCCTCGTCGCGTCGATCCCCGCCTTGCCGCCCCAGAACTGCTGGTAGGACGCGTGGTCGAGATGGTCGACCGGGCCCTCGACGACGGTGAGATCGCGCGCGTAGTCGGTGTTGCCCAGCGCCCGCCAGGCCACCTCGTGCAGATCGTGGACATCACAGTCCGCGTCGACGACGACGATCAGCTTGGTCAGCGACATCATGTGCGCGCCCCAGATGGCGTGCATCACCTTCTGGGCGTGCTTGGGGTACTTCTTGTCGATCGAGACGATCGCACAGTTGTGGAAGCCACCCGATTCGGGCAGGTGGTAGTCGACGATGTCCGGCACGATGATCTTCAGCAGCGGCAGGAAGAAGCGTTCCGTCGCCCGTCCCAGCGGACCGTCCTCCGTCGGCGGCCTGCCGACCACGATCGACTGGAGAAGCGGTCGCTTACGCATCGTCACACAATCGATGGTGAGCGCCGGGAACGGCTCCTGCGGTGTGTAGAAACCGGTGTGGTCGCCGAACGGGCCCTCCGGCAGCGTCCTGCCGGGCTCCAGCCACCCCTCGATGACGACCTCGGCGTTCGCCGGTACCTGGAGCGGGACCGTCTTGCAGTCGACCATCTCGATCCGCCGGCCCTGCACGAAGCCCGCGAAGAGGTACTCGTCGATGTCCCCGGGCAGCGGCGCGGTGGAGGCGTACGTCACGGCGGGCGGGCAGCCGAAGGCGATCGCGACCGGCAGCCGCTCGCCGCGCTTCGCGGCCACCTGGTAGTGGTTGCGGCTGTCCTTGTGGATCTGCCAGTGCATCCCGATGGTGCGCCGGTCGTGCCGCTGGAGCCGGTAGAGCCCGAGATTGCGGACGCCGGTCTCCGGGTGCCGGGTGTGCGTCAGCCCGAGGTTGAAGAACGACCCGCCGTCCTGCGGCCAGGTGAACAGCGCGGGCAGCTGGTCGAGATCCACGTCGTCCCCGGTGAGAACGACCTCCTGGACCGGCGCGTCCTTGACCTTCTTCGGCGGCACGTGCGCCATCGAGCCGAGCTTCCCGAACGCCTCGCGCACCCCGATGAAGCCCTGCGGCAGCTCCGGCTTGAGCAGCCCGCCGATCTTCTCGCTGATGTCGCTGTACGCCTTCAGCCCGAGCGCCTTGAGCAGCCGCCGGTCGGTCCCGTACACGTTCATCGCCAGGGGCATCGAGGAGCCGCGCACGTTCTCGAAGAGCAGCGCGGGCCCGCCGGCCTTGTTCACCCGGTCGACGATCTCCCCGACCTCCAGGTACGGATCGACTTCGGCCTTGATGCGCTTGAGGTCACCCTCGCGCTCCAGCGCCCGGAGGAGCGAGCGGAGATCGTCGTAAGCCATGGGGTCCAGTATCCGGCACTCGATACCCTGAGCCTGTCACGGGGGCCGCTCAGCCGGTCCCGAGCTCCACGCGCAGGGGGACCGCCATGCTTCGGGTGCTGATGATTCTGGTGCCGTTGGCTCTCAGCATCTACGCCTTCATCGACTGCATCACCACCGATGAGACAGAGATCCGTTTTCTGCCCAAGCCCATCTGGGCGATTCTCGTGCTGCTCTTCCCGCTGGTCGGTTCCGTCTCCTGGCTGATCGTGGGCCGGGACCGTACGGCGGCGCGGGCGCGCGGCGGGTGGGTCGCGCCCGATGACAATCCGGACTTCCTCAGCTCCCTCAAGGGGAGCGGGACCGATGGCCCGGCGGCCTCGCACCTGGAGCGGTGGGAAGCGGATCTGCGCCGCCGCGAGGAAGAGATCGAGCGGCGTGAGAAGGACAACGGCGGTGCGGACAACGGCAGCCCGGAGAACGGCAGCGCGGAGAACGGCAGCGCCGACGACGTGCCGCCGAAGGCGTGACGTCCATGGATGACGCGCCAGGAGGGTCAGAGGTACGGGCGCGGGCACGCCGGTGGCTGGCGGCCGCGGTCGACGAGGCGCGGGCCGGGCTGGCGGAGGGCGGGATCCCGATCGGCGCGGCGCTCTACGGCGCGGACGGGGCGCTGCTCGGCCGGGGCCGCAACCGCCGCGTCCAGGACGGCGATCCGTCCCTGCACGCCGAGACGGCCGCCTTCCGCGCGGCCGGCCGGCAGCGCTCGTATCGCGGTACGACGATGGTGACGACGCTCTCGCCGTGCTGGTACTGCAGCGGGCTGGTCCGGCAGTTCGGGATCTCCCGGGTGGTGATCGGCGAGGCGGAGACCTTCCACGGCGGGCACGACTGGCTGGCGGAGCACGGCGTGGAGGTCGTGCTGCTCGACGATCCGGAGTGCGCGGCGCTGATGCGGGACTTCATCGCGGAGCGGCCGGAGCTGTGGAACGAGGACATCGGCCGGGAGTGACAGGCCGCCGAACGTGAACGCCCCGCCCGGAGGGGGTCCTCCGGGCGGGGCGTTCGCGCGTATCGGGACAGCCGGCCGTCACACGCCCGCGTACGAGTGCTTGCCGGTGACGAAGATGTTCACGCCGTAGTAGTTGAACAGCCAGCAGCCGAAGGCGATCAGCGCCAGGTAGGCGGCCTTACGGCCCTTCCAGCCGGCGGTGGCACGGGCGTGCAGGTAGCAGGCGTACGCGACCCAGGTGATGAACGACCAGACCTCCTTGGGGTCCCAGCCCCAGTAGCGGCCCCATGCCTCGCCCGCCCAGATCGCGCCCGCGATGATCGTGAAGGTCCAGAGCGGGAAGACGGCGGCGTTGACGCGGTAGGAGAACTTGTCGAGCGTCGCGGACGCGGGGAGCCGCTCCATGACGGAGGTGGCGAAGGAGCCGGGCCGGCCGCCCGCCGCGAGCTTGGACTCGTACCGCTCACGGAAGAGGTAGAGCAGCGTGCCGACCGCGCCGACGTAGAAGACCGCGCCGCAGAAGATCGCGGTGGAGACGTGGATCCACAGCCAGTACGAGTGCAGGGCGGGAACCAGCTGGTCGCTGTCGGTGTACAAGACAGTGACAGCGAGGCCGAGATCGAGGAGGACCGTGGTGACGAGCGGCAGTCCGATCCAGCGGATGTTCTTCTTCAGCGCGAGCAGCGTGAGATACACGCCGACGGCCACGGTGGAGAAGGTGATGTTGAACTCGTACATGTTGCCCCACGGCGCCCGCTGGACGGACATCGCGCGGGCGATCACTCCGGCCGCCTCGACGGCGAAGGCGAGGATCGTGAGGGAGATGGCCATCCGGCCGTACAGATCGCCCTGGGCGTCACCGCCGTGCGCACCGGGGCCGTCGGGAAGATCGCGGGTGCCTGCCGCGGAGCGGGTGATGATCTGCGGCCGTTCCAGGGTGGCCGTGCCACCGCCCTGCTGGGCGACCTGGATCGTCACCGGGCCGGCCGTGGACGCCGCCCGGGCGTCGCCGGTCAGCGCGGCGGCGGTGCGGGCGACCTTGCTGCGGCTGCCGAGCAGCCACTCCGCGATATGGGCGAAGAAGGCCAGCGTGTAGACGGCCATGGACGAATAGATCAGCACATTGCTGGTCTGCGCCAGGCTCTCATTGGTTGCTGCGGCGGCGAGATTCACTTCTCAGCCCCTTCGACTTCGAGAGTCTCTGCTGCGGGATCTGCGGGATCTGCGGATTCTGGGGATTCAGGCGCTGCGACCGGGTCGGCAGGCTCAGCGGCATCGGCCGGCTCGGCCCGCTCGGGTGCCGTGGGCGCCCGCGCGTGGAGGACGCCGGCCAGCTCGGCCAGTTCCTCGGGGAGCTTGGCGGACTCGCTGCGGCCGAGTCCCGCCATCTCGACGACGGTGACGCCGTCGGCGCCCCGCACGGCCCGGACCCAGACCCGGCGCCGCTGGATGAAGAGCGAGCCGGCCAGGCCCACGATGGCGCAGACGGCACCGGCGAGGGCCCAGGGGCCGCCGGGCTGCTGGGAGACCTGGAAGCTGGCCCACTCCTTGATGTCCTTCTCGAAGGTGATCGAGCCGGCGCCGTTCGGGAGGGTGAGCGTGTCGCCCGGCAGCAGGGTCTTCTTCAGGATCGCGCCCTTGGCGTCCTTGAAGGCCTTCATCTTCTTGGTGTTCAGCTGGTACACGTTCTGCGGCAGCCCCGCGTCGACGCCCAGACTGCCGTGGTATGCCCCGATATTGAGCACCGGGAAGTCGAGTGCGGGGAAGCGGGAGAACATCTGGCCCGAGCCCTTGCCGCCGTATGTCGGCACGAAGAAGGCGGCGAAGCCCAGTTGGTCCCTCTTGCCGTTCTTGTCCCGGTATCCGTCCATCACCTTGATGGCGCCCGAGGAGGAGATGTTGTTGTCGATGGGCAGCAGCGGCACGGCATCCCGGAGGACCACCTTGCCGCGTCCGTCCCTGACCGTGACGACGGGGGCGTAACCGTGGGAGAGCAGGTAGACCTTCGCGCCGTCGATCTCCAGCGGCTTGTTGACCTGGATGACCGAGGTGCGTTCCCTGGTGTCGGAGCCCGTGCTGTACCGGACCTTGGCCTGGAAAGTACGGGGGGTGCCGAGCTGGGGCCCGCTCCGCTCGTACGTCCCGGTGAACTCGTCCAGGGTGAAGCTGAACGGCGCGAGGTCGTCCGTGCTGAACAGCGAGCCGGACTTGAAGTCGTCGTACTGCGTGAGCGTGTTGGAGAAGCCGCCGCCCTCGACGATCAGCTTGCCGCCCTCGGACTTGAAGAGCTGCCCGGTGGCGAAGGCCAGCAGCAGCACGATCAGCGCGATGTGGAAGAGCAGATTCCCCGTCTCGCGGAGGTAGCCCTTCTCGGCGGCGACCGCGTCACCCACGGTGTGGGCCCGGAAGCGGCACCGCTTCAGGATCGCGAGCGCGTCCCCGAGAGCGGCCTCGGGCGCGGCCGTGGTGCGCCAGGTGGTGTAAGCGGGCAGCCGGGTGAGCCGCTTGGGGGCGCCCGGCGGCCGGGCGCGCAGCTGGCCGGTGAACTGCCAGGTGCGCGGGACGATACAGCCGATGAGGGAGATGAACAGCAGGATGTAGATCGCGGAGAACCACACCGAGCTGTAGACCTGGAAGAGCTGGAGCTTGTCGTAGATCGGTGCGAGCGTCTCGTGCTGGGCCTGGAAGTCCCGCACCTTGAGCTCGTCGACGCTGGTCTGCGGGATCAGCGAGCCGGGGATGGAGCCCAGGGAGAGCAGGAAGAGCAGGATCAGCGCGACGCGCATGGAGGTGAGCTGCCGCCAGAACCACCGGCTCCAGCCGACGATCCCGAAGGCGGCGGCGCTTCCTTCGGCGCCGGCGGCGCCTCCTTCGGCGTCGTCGCGTTCCTCGCGGGGGGCGGTGGAGAGCCGGGACCCGGCGTCGCCGAGTTCACGCGCTTCCGCTGCCGCCGCCTCGGACGCGGTGGGCGCGGCCTCCGCCGTGCGGTCGTTCTCTGCCTTGCTCATGGAACTAAATCCCCACCGTGAAACCGTCGGACCAGCCCTGCATCTGCTGCACGATCACGTCCCACGCGCCGGTCAGCAGCAGCAGGCCGGTCACGATCATCATCGCGCCGCCGATCCGCGTGACCCAGGCGTAGTGGCGCTTGACCCAGCCGAAGGCGCCCAGCGCCTTGCGGAACGCCACCGCGGCGAGGACGAACGGGACACCCAGGCCGAGGCAGTACGCGACGGTCAGTATGGCCCCCCGGCCGGCGCTCGCCTCCTGGAACGCGAGGGTGTTCACCGCCGAGATCGTCGGACCGAGGCACGGCGTCCAGCCGATCCCGAAGAGCGCGCCGAGCAGCGGCGCTCCCGCGAGGCCGGTCACCGGTCGCTTGTGGAAGCGGAATTCGCGCTGGGTGAGCCAGGGCATCAGACCCGCGAAGAAGATCCCGAGGAGGACCATCAGGGCGCCGAGCACCGTGGAGAAGATGTCCCGGTATTCCTGGAGCGTCGAACCGAAGAAGCCGAAGAGCGCACCACCGGAGACGAAGACCGCGGAGAAACCGATCACGAACAGCGCGGCACCGGCGGCCATCCGGCCCCGCCGCGCGTCCGCGAGGTCGGTGCCGCTGACGCCGGTGACGTACGAGAGGTAACCGGGCACGAGCGGCAGCACGCACGGGGAGAAGAAGGAGATGAGCCCGCCCAGCACCGCGATCGGCAGGGCAAGCAGCAGCGCACCGCTGTAGATCGTCTCGGTCGTGCCGGACGCCTCGGCGAGAAGCAGCACCTGGGTCACTTCTCCGCGATCAGCGGGTCGATCATCGTGCGCAGCTTCTCGTCGTCGAGCGCCATCAGCGAGCGGGCCGCGATCTTCCCGTCCCGGTCGAGCACGATCGTGGAGGGGATGGCCTGCGGATTGAGCGTGCCCTTGGGGAAGCCGCGCAGGATGAGCTTGCCGGCCGGGTCGTACAGGCTCGGATAGCCGATGCCGAAGTCCTTCTCGAACGCGAGCGCGGCGCCCTTGCTGGCGTCCCGGGTGTTGATCCCGACGAACACGACGCCCTTGGCCTCGGTCTCCTTGGCGACCGCCGCGAAGTGCGGCGCCTCGGCGCGGCAGGGCCCGCACCACGAACCCCAGACGTTCAGCACGACGATCTTGCCCTTGAGGGCGGCCACGTCGAGCTTCCCGCCTTCGAGGGTTTCGCCCGCGATGTCGTTGATGTCCTGCCGGTCGGCTTTGGCGAGGCTGGAGATGCCGCCGGTGTTCGTCACGAAGTTGGTGTCACCACCGCCGCCGGACTTGCCACCGCCGGAGCACGCCGCGAGCGTCAGCGCCGCCACGACGGCGCCGACCGCCACCAGAACGCCACGCAGCCGACCGCGCTCCGTACGGATGCGGTCGGTGCGACGGCTGTCCGTGCGACGGCGAGGGGCCTGTCGGGGGGCGCGGCCTGAGTTCATGTGAAAAGTTTCGCATGGGTGATTCGAGGATCTTGCGCACCCCCCTCACTGCCCGGACGGCCCGTTGTCAGGCCGCCTTGAAGAAAGCGTTCCAGCCGCCGGCCGGGGACTCGCCCACCCCGAGTGTGCGGAGCTTGTCGAGTACGGCGGGGTCCTGGACATCGAGCCAGTCGGTGAACTGGCGGAAGGACACCAGGCGTACGTCCTGCTTCCCCGCCATTCCCTTCAACGCTTCCTCGACGGCGTCCATATAGATACCGCCGTTCCACTGCTCGAAGTGGTTTCCGATGAAGAACGGCGCGCGATTCGATGCGTACGCCCGCTGGAAACCGGCGACGTAAGCCTGGGTGGCCTGCTCGCGCCAGCCGGGATAGCGCGAGGGCATGCCCTTGGTCGAATTGACCGACTGATTGGCCAGGATGTTGTAGTCCATCGAAAGGACTTCGAAGCTGTGGCCGGGGAACGGCACGCCCTGCAGCGGCAGGTCCCAGACATCCTGCTTCTTCTCCGGCCACACCTGGAGGCCGCCGGGCGAACTGGCGTCGTAGCGCCAGCCCAGCTTCTTCGCGGTCGGCAGCAGTTTGTCCTGGCCGAGCAGGCAGGGCGTACGGCCGCCGATCAGTTCCTTGCGGTAGTCGAAGGGCAGCGGATCGAGGTCGGTCCAGCCGCTGTTCGTCCGCCATTCGGTGACGAAGGACACCGCCTGATCGATCTCGCTGCGCCACTGCTCCGGGGTCCAGTTGCCCACCGAGCCGGAGCCGCCGCAGAAATGACCGTTGAAGTGGGTGCCTATCTCATGGCCGTCCAGCCACGCCTGACGGACGTTCTTGAGCGTTTCCTTGATGTGGTCGTCGGTCAGGTAGCCGATGTCGGAGGCGCCGATGCCGTTGTTCGGCGGACGGTAGAGCGTCTTCTTCGATTCGGGCAGCAGATAGATGCCGGAAAGGAAGAAGGTCATCGCCGCGCCGTGATCCTTGGCGAGTTCGAGGAAACGCGGGAAGAGCCCGTTCCCGACCTCGCCCGCGCCGTCCCAGGAGAAGACGACGAACTGCGGCGGGGTCTCACCCGGTTCGAGGGGGACGGGCGGGGGCGGCTGGTTCGGCTGCTTCCCGGTGTCGGAGGTGGAACCGTCGCCGATGAGCCGGACGGGCTTGGTGGTGGGACTGGCACTGGCCCCCTTGCCGCCGCCGCCCGTACCGCCCACGTCCGATCGCGGCGGCGCACTGCCCCCGGAGGGGCCGCAGGCCGCGATCCCCAACGCGGCCGCGGCTCCGATCCCGGCTCCGAGCAGACCCCTTCGGCTGATGTCGCGCATACAGTTCCCATCCGCGCTCGTTCGTTCGTGCCTCTCGTGCGCCGCTCATACAAGTCTTACAAGCGGCAACACGTGAGATGACGGAACGAACGCGGAGGTTCCTATGCTTGTCATATCTTTACCGATGTGCGCCAGATGTGAAGGCCATCACACTGACGTGACCTTCTCGCGTGCCTTCCGGCGTGCCCTTCCGGGCGCCCTTCCGGTGACCGTCCAGGCGCCCTTCCGGTGACCGTCGGGTGATCTTCCGGCGTGATCAGGCCCCGAAGGCTTTGGCCCCGCCCTTCACCGGCTTGGCACCGGCCAGCAGGTGAGCGGGCACGAGGTCCCGGGCGGGCTCCGTGTAACTGACGGACACGATCTTGTCGCCCTGATAGGTGAAGCTCGTCAGGGACGCGAGCGTGCACTGCCGCCGGCGCGGATCGTGCCAGAGCCGGCGCCGCTCGACGAAGCTCCGCACGATCCAGATCGGCAGCTGGTGGCTGACGCAGACCGCCTCATGCCCACGGGCCGCGTCGCGCGCCGTGTTCAGGGCGCCCATCATCCGTACGACCTGGTCAATGTACGGCTCACCCCAGGACGGCCGGAAGGGGTTGGTGAGGTACTTCCAGTTCTCGGGCCGGCGCAGCGCGCCGTCCCCGACACCGAAGGTCTTGCCCTCGAAGACGTTCGCGGCCTCGATCAGCCGGTCGTCGGTGTCGAGGGACAGCCCGAGGATCTTGGCGATCGGGCTCGCGGTCTCCTGGGCGCGCTCCAGCGGAGAGGCGACGACGTGGGTGATGTCACGCCCCTCCAGGTGCTCGGCGACCCGGTCGGCCATCTGCCGGCCCAGCTCGGAGAGGTGGTAACCGGCACGGCGGCCGTAGAGGACACCGTCCGGGTTGTGCACCTCTCCGTGGCGCATCACATGGACGACGGTCGTCTCGCTGCTGTTGCTGGTGCTGCTGCTGTCGCTCATGCGGCGTTCTCCGGCTCGGTGGCTTCGGCGGCGGCGCGGGCGGCGGCCGGCAGGGCCCCGGCGACGCGCTCGATGGCGCGCTCGTCGTGGGCGGTGGAGACGAACCAGGACTCGAAGGAGGACGGCGGCAGGTAGACACCGTCGGCGAGCATCGAGTGGAAGAAGGACGTGAAGCGGAACGACTCCTGCTTCTTCGCCCCCTCGTAGTCGTGGACCTCGTCGGCGGTGAAGAAGACGGAGAACATGTTGCTCGCCGTCTGGACCCGGTGGGCGACGCCCTCCTTGTTCAGGGCCGCCGTCACCAGCCCCTGGATCTCCGCCGAGACCGCGTCGATCTTCTCGTACGCCGCGTCGTCCAGCAGCCGCAGCTGCGCGAGACCGGCGGCGGTGGCGACCGGATTCCCGGAGAGCGTCCCGGCCTGGTAGACCGGGCCGGCCGGGGCGAGCCGGCCCATGACATCGGCACGCCCGCCGAACGCGGCGGCGGGGAAGCCGCCGCCCATGACCTTCCCGAAGGTCATCAGGTCGGGTACGACGCCGTCGACGCCGTACCAGCCGGCCTTCGACGTACGGAAACCGGTCATCACCTCGTCGGAGATGAAGAGCGCTCCGTCGGCGGCGCAGATCTCCTTGAGTCCCGCGTTGAAACCCTCACGCGGCGGCACGACGCCCATGTTGCCGGGCGACGCCTCGGTGATCACACAGGCGATCTCACCGGGGTGCGCGGCGAACGCCTGCCGTACGGCGTCGAGATCGTTGTACGGCAGCACGATGGTGTCGCCGGCCTGCGCGCCGGTCACCCCCGGGGTGTCCGGCAGCCCGAGGGTCGCGACCCCGGAACCGGCGGCGGCGAGCAGCGCGTCGACGTGGCCGTGGTAGCAGCCGGCGAACTTCACGACCTTCGCGCGGCCGGTGAAACCACGGGCCAGCCGGATCGCGGACATGGTCGCCTCGGTGCCGGACGACACGAGCCGCACCTGCTCGACGGGGGCGATACGGGCCACGATCTCCTCGGCGAGCGCGACCTCACCCTCACCGGGCGTACCGAAGGACGTACCACGGGCGACCGCCGTCTGGACCGCCGCGATGACCTCTGGGTGGGAATGACCGAGAATCATCGGCCCCCAAGAACATACGAGGTCGACATATTCACGACCGTCCGCATCGATGAGGTATGGACCGTTACCGGACACCATGAACCGGGGCGTACCGCCCACCGCGCGGAAGGCACGCACGGGAGAGTTCACGCCGCCGGGCGTCACGAGGGCCGCACGGTCAAAGAGTGTCTGCGAAACTGGGGCGTCATAGGGGAAGCTCACGCAATCCATGGTGTCAGAGGCTCGGACGTTCTTGCGGACAGGTGTTTCACCGCACGCTCGTGGGGGAGGTCACTGTCACGATGATCGGGTTGCGCGGCCAGGGCTGCGAGTGGTCGGGTGGAGATATGCATCGCGGTGGCGGACGGGGCGAGGGGACCGACGACCTGGGTCCTGAGCCTGCCCGTCGGGGGAAGCACCGGAGACACGAAGCCCGGGAGCAGCCCGCGGGGAGCAGGAGCAGTGGCCGGTTGGGGGTGACCTACAAGTACTTCGGCGCGCCCAACGGCGCGACGGCGGCCCAGGTCCCCATTTCGATGCGCCCGGAGGAACTGGGTGGCGACGAACTGGGCATGGGTGGCATGTTCACCAAGATCAAGCCCGAGACGATCGCGGCGATGGTCCTCACCGGCATACAGGGGATGCCCCTGCACAAGGTGCCCCCGCTGGAACTGGTCGTCCTCCACCCCGACTACGCGGTCGTCAAGCTCCCGATGACGGTGGTCGACCCCTTGCGCGACCTCGGCGAGGAATCGGTGGGCGCGGCGGCCTTCATCTGGTCCACGGTCCCGGACCGGGGCGGCCCGATGGACGCGTTCAACGTCTACCAGCTGCTGCACGAGTGGCAGGACTTCTCCCACCGACTGCACGACGCGGGGCACCAGCCGTACTGCTTGGTGTGGCCGTGAGGAGCCCCGGCGGGGACCGCCGGGACCGCCGGGGCTGACGGGGCTGACGGGACTGACGGACGGCGGGGCCGCCGGGCCGCCGGGCCGCCCACCCCCGGACGCGCCCGGGGGTGGGCGGCTCGGAGGGCGGTGGGCGCGTCCGGCCCCCAGCAGCTCAAAAGTCCCGCAAGACGGAGCGCACGGAGCAACGCCAAGAAATATCGCGAAGGACGACCGTCCAGGAGGGCGCGCGCCCGCCGCCCCTCCGGATGCGGGCTCGGCCGTCCCGGGTGACCGTGGAGGGAATGCCGTACTCCATCCCCCGGGAGAGTCATGATCGTCAAGTTCTTGCACGACAAGGGTCTGCGCAGCGAGCACGCGTACACCGTGGCCTGTGTGTCGATCGGCCTGTCCATCGCGTCGTGGGCGGGGTCGATGAAGGTCGAGCCGGCCGGGATGGACCGCGCCGACCGGTGGGGGATCTTCGTCGGGGAGTGGCCCGCCACGTGGTTCGGGCTGGGGCTGGCGCTCGCGCAGTACGAGCGGGCGGACGAGGTGGCGGAGCCGGTGGTCTCCTCCTTCGGGAACGCGTGACCTTGTGAGCACTTGACCGTGTGCACGCGTGACCGTGTGCACACGTGCCGTTCCTCGGGCGGCCGACGTCGACGCGCACCCCGCCCGGGTTCCGGGCGGGGTGCGCGTCGTCATGAGAGGGCGGTCGGCCGGCGGCCCTCCGTCGCGCGCGTGATCGCCGTTTCCACCGCCGCCACCCGGTCCGCCAGCAGGCCCAGGGCCGCGACCGCCCGGGTGAGGGGGTCGTCCTCCGTGGAGCCCAGGGACCGGCTGCGGACGTAGGCCGTTTTGAGGGCTTCCCAGCGGGCGGCTCGGGGCGGGGTGAGGGTGCCGCGCAGTTCGGCGAGCTTGAGGAGGTTGGACTCGGCGCCGGTGGTGAGGGTCTGGGCTTCGTTCGTGTAGTGGTCGTCGATGAGGGCGGAGAGTTCGGCGTCGTTCATGACGGCGTCGATGCGGGCCGCGATCTTGTTGAGGTTGCGGTACGAGCCCTGGAGCAGGAACGGCGGCTCGGTGCGGGTCGTGTCGGACTGCGCGGCGGAGGCGATGTACGCCTCGTTGACCGCGAGGACCGTCGCGCGGGCGGTCAGCAGGTGGCGCAGGACGGCGAGGACGCGGTCCAGTTCGGCCGGCGGGTAGGGGTGGCGCAGGCGGTCCTGGCGGGCCCTCGGGTCGTCGGCGGCCAGGCGTACGAGCAGGTCGAGGTCGGCGCGGTCGCGGGCGGCCAGGGGGGCCAGGACCGGGTGGGCGGTGAGGGCGTTCTCGACGAAGCTCAGCGCGAAGACGTCCTCCTTGCCGGTCAGGACGTCCCCGAGATTCCATACGTCGGCCCGGTTGGCGAGCATGTCGGGGATCCGGAAGCGCTGCCCGGACTCGGTGTAGGGGTTGCCGGCCATGCAGACCGCGAACCGCTTGCCGCGCAGGTCGTACGTCCTGGTTCCGCCGTTCCACACGCCCTCGATACGGCGCTGGGCGTCGCACAGCGAGATGAACTGCTGGAGCAGTTCGGGCGAGGTGTGCTGGATGTCGTCCAGGTGGAGGAGTGTGTTGTTGCCGGCCTCCAGCGCGAAGTTGATCTTCTCGACCTCCTGGCGGGCCGTCGCGTTGGGTGCCTGTTCCGGGTCGAGCGAGGTGACCGTGTGGCCCAGCGCCGGGCCGTTGATCTTCACCAGGACCAGGCCGAGGCGGTCGGCGACGTACTCCATGAGGGTCGTCTTGCCGTAGCCCGGGGGCGAGAGGAGCAGCAGCAGGCCGTTGCTGTCGGTGCGCCGGGACTCGCCCGCCGTGCCGAGCTGCTTGGCGAGGTTGTCGCCGATGAGCGGCAGGTAGACCTCGTCGATGAGCCGGTTGCGGACGAAGGAGGACATGACGCGCGGCCGGTGGTCGTCTAGCCGCAGCCGGGCCCGTTCGGCCGTGACCAGGGCGCCACGCCGCCGCTGGTAAGCGCGGAAGCCCGGCGCCACCCGGTCGCGGAAGTCCCGGGTACGGGAGAGGAGTTCGTCGAGCCGGACGGTGAGGCGGCGCCGGTCGATCCGGGGGTGGCTGCCGAGCAGCCCTTCGACGGTCTCGGCGGGCGGGGCGGCCGACTCGTAGCGGGGCAGGTCCGGGCAGAGTTCGACCGCCACCGCCTCCGCCAGATCGCCCGGGTCGATCTCCTGGCCGCAGGCCTCGGCGTAGGCGCCCAGCCAGTTCTCCACCAGCTGGCGGCGGGCGTCCAGGTCGTCGTCGGGAGTGTCCTGCGGCGCGTCGTACGCGTCTCCCGCCGCCGCGCGGAAACCGGCCAGCAGCGTGCGTGCCGCCGCGCTGGTCACGAAGCCCTCGGGGCCGCCGGTCAGCTCCTCGAAGAGGTACTCGGCACTCGGCGCGCCGCCGCCGTACGGTGCCATCACCCCGGCCAACTCCGCCCGCAGCGCCTCGATCGCCGGTGCCAGGCCGAACGTCTCGCGGGCCCGCGCCATCGACCGGGCCCGCCGGGTCCATGCCGCGCGCGCCCCGGACGTGGTGCCGTGCGCCCAGAAGAGCTGGGCCGCCGCGCGGACCGCCGGCGGGTAGCGCAGCAGCCCGGCCCCGGCGCGCAGCCGCACCAGCGCGCCGAGGATCAGCGCGGCGTCGTGGTCGTGCACCCCGCGCTCGTACCCCTCGTCGTACGCGTCCTCCGCCGCCCGCCGCACGACGGCGAGCAGGTCGTCCCCGGCAGCGGCGGGGTGCTCGTCCAGCAGCCGCGCCGCCAGATACTCCGCGCGGTACACCTCGGGCGACTCCGAGGGCAGCGACTGGTTCCAGTAGGGCCGGGTCGCCGCGAAGTCCGGGTCCGTGACCGGCGCCCGGTAGTCGGTGCCGGTGAGGGCGAAGCTCAGCCCGTGGGCGGACGGTACGAGCGTGAGGTCCAGGGGCTGCGTGTTGACCGCGAACCGGTGGCGCCCGAGCCGGATCAGCGCACCGCCGTCCGCGTACAGGTCGGTACGGTCGTGCAGGGCGCGCGCCGCCTCCTGGCGCGCGACCGTGATCCGGCCCGCCAGCTCCTCCGCCCGCACCTGGTCGCCCAGTTCGCGCAGCTCGGCGACCGTACGGCGGACCTTGTCGACCATCGGGTCGGAGGCGAAGTACGTACTGACCGCGTCGGCGGAGTCCAGGGCCGCCGCCCGGCGCGCGATCGTCTCCAGCACCCGCGCGGCCGACTCGCCCAGCCGCTCGCCGCGCCGGGCGGCGGCGTCCTGGAGGGTCTGCTTGCGGGACGAGAACGTCTCGTACACCTCGCCCCGGCGGGTGGCCAGCTCGGCCAGGAAGTCGTCCGACTCCGCGAAGCGGGATTCCAGCCCCTCCAGCCGCAGCAGCAGCCCCGCCAGCTGCTCGTCGCACGCGGCAGGGGTGTGGGCGGTGGCCAGCGCCCCGGTGACCGCCTGCCCGAGCAGAGCCAGTTCGGCGGCGAACTCGGCCCGCCCCTCGTGCTCGGTCAGCTCCCCCCGGCGCACGTCGAGCGTGGCGCGGGCGGTGTTGACCCCGCCCAGGACCTCGGCGATCCGCTCCAGGATGGAGGTACGGACGGTCGCGTCGCCGATCTCCAGTCCGGCGACGACCTCGGTGACGGTCCGCAGCCCGGCCGTCAGCTCGTCGAGCCGCGCGGTGACCGGGCCCGCCTCGGCGGCGGTGGCGATGGTCCCGGCGTCGCCCGTCAGCCGGGCGGTCTCCTCGTGGTAGCCGGTGAAGGCGTCGTCACGGCGCAGGAAGGCGACGGCCCGCTGCGCGAACGCGTCGATGTCGGAGGCCAGTTCGCCGGCGAGCGTGTCGATCCGCCCGGTGTCCGCGTACCGCTGCTCCTTGAGCGTCAGCAGATGACCGTAGGCGCGGCGCAGTTCGGTGAGCCGCTCCACCCACCCGGGGGCCGAGCGCGGTGCGTCGCCACGGGTCCTGCGGACGAGCGCGGTGATCCCGGCGGCGGACTCCGCGAGCGCGTCGGCGGCCGCCCGCGTCAGGGTCCGTACGGTCGCGAATTCGGCGAGCACCTGCTCGGCGGTGGCCCGCACCTCGTCCAGCGGCGCGCGCAGGTCGCCCACGTCGGGATCGCCCAGCCAGTGGTACGTGTCGGCCGCGCGGACGCACGCGGCGAGCAGCGTCTCGTACACCCCGGCCGTGGGATCCCCGCCCGTCCCGGCGTCCGTCGTCCCGGTGGCGGCGCGGGCCAGCGACAGGCAGTCGGAGATGCCGCGCACCAGGTCGGCGTTGCCGATGCGGGCCAGCGGACCGGTGCCGCCCGGGCTCTCGGCGGCGTACGTGTCGGAGACGTACGGGGAGCGCCAGACCTGCAGCGGATGCACGCGGGCCGGCTCGCGCTCGCCGGGGTCCGCGCCCGCGCGCAGCACGACGAGCGTGCCGTCCTCGAAGAGCGCGTACCCGTGGCAGGAGAGCGGGGCGGCGACCTCCTCGCGGATCAGGTTGTACGGGAGGAGCAGGCTCCGGCCCTCGTCGCGGGCGTGGAACGCGTACAGCACGTCCTCGCCGTTCGGGGAGCGCAGGACCCGCTCGAACTCCAGGTCCGTGGTGTCGAGATCGAAGGTCTTCCACGTCCCCGAGGCCAGGCAGTAGCCGCCGGGGAAGACGATGCCCTGGTCCTCCGGCAACCGGCGGCACGCCTGCCCGATGCCGTCCAGCCGGACGACGGTCCGGGTGACGGTGTTGAAGACGAGGTGGCGGCGGGTCTCCTCCTTGTACGGGCGGACACGCAGCAGGATCAGCACCCCGGCCCTGGCGTACTCGACCTCGGCGTCCGCGAGGGACTGGAGCGGCTCGTCGACCGGCTCCTCGAAGATCCCCCCGGCCGTCTCGGTGTCGTCCTCCACCTTGACGGTGAGCAGGCCGCCGGCCGTCGACACGAAGACCGCGCCGCCGTCGACGGAGAGGTGCGGATGACGGCCCAGGACGTGGTCCTCGCGGCTCGTCGGCGTCCACGTGACGTCGTGCGCGGCGGGGACGACATGGTCCCGGTCGCCGCGCGCGTCGAGGAATTCGACCGCTCCGCCGGCGGCGACCGCCCAGCGCAGCACCCGGATGTCGTCGGCCCGCTCGCCGGTACGGAAGACGGCGAGCAGCTTGCCGTCCGCCTGGCGGAGCTGGAGGAGGCGGGCGTCGCGGTAGTACCGGTACAGCTCCGCGAACTCCTTGACGAAGCGCGGGTCGTCGAGCAGGCCGGGCACCGCGTCGTCGGGGAGGCGGTTCAGCTCCCGGTCGTGGAGCGCGAAGACGTCGCCGACGGCGGTCCCGGCCCCGGACGCGGAACCGGGGAGGACATTGCCGCCGAAGAGGAGACAGCCGCCCACGGAGACGACGTCCCGGGGCACGCCCGGCCGCTCGGTGCGGATACTCTCCGTGCCGGTGAGGGCGAGCTCCGTCGAACCGAACGCCTCGATACGCCGGGAGTTCAGCGCCTCGGCCCGGCGGGCCAGCTCACCGGCCCGCGCGCCGAGCCGGTCGCGCAGCACCTCGTACGTACCGGCGTCCACGTCGGTCTCCATCGCGTTTCCCTCTTCCCGTACTCGTTCCCGTACGCGTCGCTCTGTCCGTACGCACCGCTCTGTCGTACGCGTCGTCCTGCCGGTGCGCACCGCCCTGCCCGTACGCACCGCTCCGCACGGGGCTTCGGGAGCCGCCGCCCCCCGGCGGCGGCTCCCGAAGCCCCGTACCCTTCGCCGTCAGCCCCTGGCCCGCGCGGTCAGCCCCCGGACCGCGCCGTCAGCCCTTGCCGACGCCGTTCAGCGCCGCGAGCGGCGTGTCCCCGAGCCCCAGCCGGTCCACCTGATCCAGCAGCAGCTGGAGCTGCCCCGCCTCCGCGCCCCCGGACTTCATCAGCTTCATCAGCAGGGCGGACACCGTCAGGTTCGCCACATCACCGGTCGAGACCGACCCGACCATCCGCGTCAGGTCCTCCGGGAAGCTCGCCGAGCCGTCGAGCCAGGGCTTCACCAGGGCCTGCGCCGTCTCCGAGTGCTGGACGAACCCGTCCACGCCCTTGCCCAGCGCGATCGACGAGATCAGCCGGTCGAAGAAGACGGACTCGCCGCCGACGATGTTGATGTCGGCGCTCTCCAGACCGGTCGCGAGCACCGTGGCCTGCGCCTCCGCGACCTGCCGCTGCACGTCGAGCCCGGCCAGCCGGATCTCCTTCTCCGCTTCGAGGCGCAGCCGGTACTCCTCGTGCCCCCGGGAAGCGTCGTCCAGCGCGGCCATCGCCGCCGCCTTCTCGGTCAGCCCCGCCGCCTCGGCCTTCAGCTTCTCGCCGATCATCGCGGCGTCGGCGGTGGCCTGCGCCCGCGTGCCCTCGGCGGCGGCGAGCGCCTTCAGCCTGGTGCCCTCCGCCTCGGCCCGCAGCCGGGCGCCGGTGGCCTCGGCCTCCGCGCGGCCCGCCTTCTCGATGACGTCCGCCTCCCTGTCCCGGACCTGCGCCTGGGCGAGTCCGACGGCCGCCGTCTCGGCCTGGACGCCTTCCGCGAGCCGCAGCTTGGCGCGCGCGTCGAAGTCGGCGGACGCCAGGCGGGCTTCGGCGAGGGTGAGCTGCTCGGCCGCGCGGTGCTTGGCCGAGACCTCGGCCGCCTCGGCCGCCTTGATGTCCTTGACCAGCTTCTCCTGGGCCTCCGCCTCGGCGGCGATGATCACCGACTGCCGGGTGCGTTCGGCCTCCTCGACGATCCGGAGCTTCTTGATGGACTCCTCCTGCTCGGCGACCGTACGGTCCACGGCGAGGCGTTCCCGTATGACGTCGGCGATCTCCCGGCGCTCCGCCTCGATCTCCTTGTCCTTGGCGATCCGGGTGAGTTCGGTCTCGCGCTCGCGCCCGATGACCTCCAGGAGGCGGTCCTTCTCGATCCGCTCGCTCTCGACGGCGATGACCCGCTCGCGGTTCTTCTGCGCGACGGCGATCTCGCGGGCCTGGTTCTCGCGCTGCACCGCGAGGTGTTCCTCGGTACGGAGGAACGCGGCCTGCGCGCCGAGCCGCTCCTCCTCCTGCACCTTGGCCGTCGCGGACTCCTCGCGGGCCCGCAGCGACTCCACCTCACGCCGCTGCTTGATCTCGGCCTCGGCCTGCCGCCGCTCCAGCTCCAGGATGGTCTCCCGGGCGTCGACGTTCTGCCGGGTGATCTCCTTCTCCTCGGTGCGCTGGAACTCGTTGGTACGGACGTGCTCGACCGCCGTCAGCTCGGTGATCTTGCGGATGCCCTGGGCGTCGAGGATGTTCGCGCTGTCGAGCTGGGTCATCGGCGTCTGCTCAAGGAAGTCGATGGCCGCGTCGTCGAGGTGGTAGCCGTTCAGGTCCGTACCGATGACCCGGATGATCCGGTCCCGGAACTCCTCACGCTTGGTGTAGAGGTCGACGAAGTCCAGCTGCTTGCCGACGGTCTTCAGCGCCTCGGAGAACTTCGCGGCGAACAGCTCCTGGATGGCGGCCTTGTCGCTGGCACGCTCCGTGCCGATCGCCTGGGCGACCTTGATGACGTCCTCGACGGTCTTGTTGACCCGTACGAAGAACGAGATGTGGATGTCGGCGCGGATGTTGTCCTGGCAGATCAGCCCCTCCCGCCCGGTGCGGCGGATCTCGATGGTCTTCACCGAGATGTCCATGTGCTCGGCCTTGTGAAACACCGGCAGCACGACGGCGCCCGTGAAGGTGACGTCGACCTTCTTGGTCTTGGAGATGATCAGCGCGCGGCCCTGCTCCACCTTGCGGAACAGCCGGCTGACCACCAGGAGCGAGACGATCGTGATGAGCAGGACAACGGCGATCAGCACGCCGATGCCCAAGGAGATGGCATCCATGGGTAATCCTTGAGGAACGAGGGGCGAGAAGAGAAGAGCGGAGGACGAAGCGAGAGGAGCGGGACCCGGGCCCGAGCCCTGGGGTCTGCCGCCTCTCCCGGTTCTCCGGTGATGGCTTCGGTGATGGCTTCAGCGGGCGGTGCGCGGGTCGAGCGCCGTATCGAAAGGCGCGACCCAGAAGAATTCGCCGTCTTCGTCGAACGCGTACAGCAGCGCCGTGGAACCGGCGGTGAGCACGCCATCGGCTGACAGGGCGTCGCTCCGCCCGTCCTGGACGGTCTGCCTGACCTGGACGATCGCGGTCGAGCCGTCCGCCGCCGCGACCTCTGCCTGGCCGAAGTCCATCGAGACGGATCCCGTACGGATCGTGCAGGTCAGCCCGATGAAGTCGAGCCGGGACGGCGGGGCCTGTTCAGGAACGAGATCGCGCAGCAGGCGTACGAGGAGCCGGGTGACGCCCCAGGCGATCAGCGACGCGGCGAGCAGCACGGCGACGGAGCAGAGCGTACGGAGGGACCCTGACGCGTCCGAACGGTGCACCAGCACCGAGCCGGTGAGGCTGACGCACCAGGCCACGGCGATCATCAGGGACACCGGGACGGTGACCGGCACTCCGCCCAGTCCGCCGAACCCGACGCTGTCGGCGTCGACATGGGTGTCGAGGGAGTCGTGCTCGACCGCGCCGGCCAGCACCAGCAGCCAGAAGGCGACGACCACGAGGAGGGTGGCGCCGAAGAGGGCGGCGGGGAAACCGGACGCGGCGGTGAGGAATTCACTCATCGTCGTCCACCCCCTGTGTCCATGGCCCCGGTGCCGGACCGGACTTCCGCATCCCGGCACCGGAATCACTCCCGTGTCCCCGTGATGCCCATCGTGCCGTTCCGGCGGAGCTTCTCGCATTGCCGGAAGTCGGCAACCTTTACGCGTTCTTGATGCCGGGCACGGACCCATGGCAAGCATGACAAGCCATACGGGACGGACAAGGCGCAGCAAATCATACGTACCGGACGGAAGCGCCGAGCGGCGGGGCTGTCCGGGCTCCGCTCACGACCGACCGGTGAGCGGAGGGAGCAGTTCCAGGGCCTCCTCCCAGCGGAAGGGGGCGGTGCTCCCGTCGCTGTCGGGCCGGCGCCGGTCGCTGGGCCGGTGCGGTGTGCGCCCGCCGATCAACACGCCCATTCCGCTGAGCCGTTCGAGGCTCGTCGCGTAGGCGGGGTGGGCGGCGAGGACCGCGTTCACGTACGGCAGGGCCACGGTGGGCACGCCGAGGCCGTACGCCTCGCACAGGATGCCCAGCGCCAGGGTGTCGGCGATCCCGGCGGCCCACTTGTTGAGGGTGTTGAAGGTCGCCGGGGCGACCGCGATGGCGTCCGGCGGCGGGAAGGGGCGCGGTTCGCCGGGGGTGCGCCAGGCGGAGCGGACGGGATACCCGGTGGCGGCCCGGAGGGCCTCGGCGTCGATGAAGCCGAGGCCCTGCGGGGTGGCGACGACGCCGACGTCCCAGCCCCGCTCCCGTGCCAGGGCGACGAGTTCGCCGGAGTCCCCGGCGACTCCGGCCGCGCAGACCACGACGTACAGGAAGGGCCGGGACCGTGCCACGGGCCGCTGTTCCGGCCCACCGGGCCCGCCAGGCTGATCGCGCTGATCAGGCTGCTCGCGCCGGTCAGGCTGCTCGGGCTGATCGCGCTGCTCGGGCCGGTCACGCCGCTGGCGCTGCTCGCGCTGATCAGACCGGTCACGCTGTTCGGGCTGCTCGGTCACGTCAGGCCCCCGTTCGGTGGTGGGGGCCCATTCCACCACCACCGAACGCCGCGACGGCAGAGGTCAGTCCTCGCCCTCCAGGTCGCCTTCCGTCTCCAGGAACACCTTCCGCAGCGCCTCCAGCACCGCCGCGTCCGGCTTCTCCCACATCCCGCGCGACTCCGCCTCCAGCAGCCGTTCCGCGATGCCGTGCAGCGCCCAGGGGTTGGCCTCCTGGAGGAACGCGCGGTTCTCCGGGTCCAGGACGTACGTCTCCGTCAGCTTGTCGTACATCCAGTCCGCGACCACGCCTGTCGTGGCGTCGTACCCGAAGAGGTAGTCGACCGTCGCGGCCAGCTCGAACGCGCCCTTGTAGCCGTGGCGGCGCATCGCCTCGATCCAGCGCGGGTTGACCACGCGGGCGCGGAAGACGCGGGACGTCTCCTCGACCAGCGTGCGCGTACGGACGGTCTCCGGGCGGGTCGAGTCGCCGATGTACGCCTCCGGGGCCGTGCCCTTGAGCGCGCGCACCGTGGCGACCATGCCGCCGTGGTACTGGAAGTAGTCGTCGGAGTCCGCGATGTCGTGCTCGCGGGTGTCGGTGTTCTTCGCGGCGACCGCGATGCGCTTGTACGCGGTCTCCATCTCGTCGCGCGCCGGACGCCCGTCGAGCTCGCGGCCGTACGCGTAGCCGCCCCACACCGTGTAGACCTCGGCGAGGTCGGCGTCCGTACGCCAGTCGCGGCTGTCGATCAGCTGCAGGATGCCCGCGCCGTACGTACCGGGCCGGGAACCGAAGATACGGGTCGTGGCGCGGCGCTCGTCGCCGTGCTCGGCCAGGTCGGCCTGGGCGTGCGCGCGGATGAAGTTGGCGTCGGCGGGCTCGTCGAGCGAGGCCGCCAGCCGCACCGCGTCGTCCAGCAGCCCGATGGCGTGCGGGAACGCGTCGCGGAAGAACCCGCTGATGCGCAGGGTGACGTCGATACGCGGCCGGCCCAGCTCGTCGAGCGGTACGGCCTCCAGACCGGTCACCCGGCGCGAGGCGTCGTCCCAGACGGGCCGGACGCCGAGCAGCGCGAGGGCTTCCGCGATGTCGTCGCCCGAGGTGCGCATCGCGCTCGTGCCCCACAGGGAGAGCCCGACGGAGGTCGGCCAATCGCCGTTGTCGGTGCGGTAGCGGGTCAGCAGCGACTCGGCGAGGGCCTGGCCGGTCTCCCAGGCGAGGCGGCTCGGGACGGCCTTGGGGTCGACGGAGTAGAAGTTACGGCCGGTCGGCAGGACGTTGACCAGGCCGCGCAGCGGGGATCCCGACGGGCCCGCCGGGACGAATCCGCCGGTCAGCGCGTGCACGACGTGCTCGATCTCGTCGGTGGTACCGGCCAGACGCGGCACGACCTCGGTGGCCGCGAAGGCGAGGATGTCGGCGACGGCCGCCGGGTGACCTTCGGCCACCTGTCGTACGGCCGCCGGGTCCCAGCCCGCGTCCTCCATCGCCTGGACGAGCGCCCGGGCCAGCTCCTCCGCCTCGTCGGCGGCGGTGCGGGTGGCGGCGGACTCGTCGAGCCCGAGCGCCTCGCGCAGGCCGGGGAGGCTGCTCGTGCCGCCCCAGATCTGCCGGGCGCGCAGGATGGCCAGGACGAGGTTGACCCGGGCCGGGCCGGTCGGGGCGCCGCCGAGGACGTGCAGCCCGTCGCGGATCTGCGCGTCCTTGACCTCGCAGAGCCAGCCGTCGACGTGCAGCAGGAAGTCGTCGAACCCGTCGTCGTCCGGGCGGGCTTCGAGGCCGAGGTCGTGGTCGAGCTTCGCGGCCTGGATCAGCGTCCAGATCTGGGCGCGGATCGCGGGCAGCTTCGCCGGGTCCATCGCGGAGATCGCCGCGTACTCGTCGAGCAGCTGCTCCAGGCGCGCGATGTCGCCGTACGACTCGGCGCGGGCCATCGGCGGGACGAGGTGGTCCACGAGCGTGGCGTGCACCCGCCGCTTGGCCTGGGTGCCCTCGCCCGGGTCGTTGACGAGGAACGGGTAGATCAGCGGCAGGTCGCCGAGCGCTGCGTCGGGCGCGCAGGCGGCGGACAGGCCGGCGTTCTTGCCGGGCAGCCACTCCAGATTGCCGTGCTTGCCCAGGTGGATCATGGCGTCGGCGCCGAAGCCGCCGTCCTCGCGGGCCGCCTGGATCCAGCGGTAGGCCGCCAGGTAGTGGTGCGAGGGCGGCAGGTCGGGGTCGTGGTAGATCGCGATCGGGTTCTCGCCGAAGCCGCGCGGCGGCTGGATGAGGATCAGCAGATTGCCACGCCGCAGCGCGGCGAGGACGATGTCGCCCTCGGGGTTGCGGCTCCGGTCGACGAACATCTCGCCGGGCGCCGGGCCCCAGTGCCGCTCCACCGACTCACGCAGCCCGGCCGGGAGCGTCCCGTACCAGCGCCGGTAGTCGGCGGCCGGGATACGGACCGGGTTGCGGGCCAGCTGCTCCTCGGTGAGCCACTCCTGGTCGTGGCCGCCGGCCTCGATCAGGGCGTAGATCAGCTCGTCGCCGTCGCCGGAGGCCAGGCCCGGGACCTCTTCCGTACCGAAGTCGTAGCCCTCCTCGCGCAGCCGGCGCAGCAGGGCGACGGCGCTGGCGGGGGTGTCGAGACCGACCGCGTTGCCGATCCGGGAGTGCTTGGTGGGGTACGCGGAGAGCACCAGCGCGAGGCGCTTCTCCGCGTTGGATATGTGGCGCAGCCGTGCGTGCCGTACGGCGATCCCGGCGACGCGCGCGGCCCGCTCGGGGTCGGCGACGTAGACCGGAAGGCCCTCGGAGTCCAGCTCCTTGAAGGAGAACGGGACGGTGATCAGACGGCCGTCGAATTCCGGTACGGCGACCTGCGACGCGGCGTCGAGCGGCGTCAGCCCCTCGTCGCTCTCCTCCCAGGCGGCACGGCTGCTGGTGAGGCAGAGCGCCTGGAGGATCGGCACGTCGAGCGCGGCGAGCGCGCCCGCGTCCCACGCCTCGTCGTCACCGCCGGCCGAGGCCTCGGCGGGCTTGGTACCGCCGGCGGCCAGCACGGTGGTGACGATGGCGTCGGCCTCGCGCAGCGCCGTCAGCAGGCCGGTCTCGGGGGCGCGCAGCGAGGAGACGAAGATCGGGAGGGGTCGGGCGCCGGCGTCCTCGACGGCCTCGCAGAGGGTGTCCACGAAGCCGGTGTTGCCGCTGAGGTGGTGGGCGCGGTAGTAGAGCACGGCGACGGTCGGGCGGGGGGCCTCGGCGTCGGGGTCGGTAGCCGTCCCTGCCGGGCGCGGGACCAGGCCCCAGGTCGGTGCCGGGGCGGGCGGCTCGAAGCCGTGACCGGTCAGCAGCACCGTGTCGGAGAGGAACCGGGCGAGCTGGAGCAGGTTGGCCGGCCCGCCGTGGGCGAGGTAGGCGTGCGCCTCGGCGGCGATGCCGATGGGGACGGTGGACGCCTCCATCAGCTGCGCGTCGGGAGCCTGTTCACCGGTGAGGACCACGACCGGCCGGTCCCCGGTGAGCAGCAGGTCGATCCCGTCCTGCCAGGCCCGCAGCCCGCCGAGGAGGCGTACGACGACGAGGTCGGTCCCCTCCAGCAGCGCGGGCAGCTCGTCGAGCGCGAGCCGGGCGGGGTTGGCGTACCGGTACGGGACCGGTCCGCCCGCCGCACGGGCGCTGAGCAGATCGGTGTCGGACGTCGACAGGAGCAGGATCATGCGGCGTCTCGCCTTCCTCGGGGTCCGCGCCCCGGGCGGTGGGAGGACGGCGGGAGTTCCTGGCTCACCCGGCTGCTGCCGGGACTCACAGTGGCGGGACCGCGCCGGGCTCTCACCGGGCTTCCTCCCCTGACGCCGTCGCTGGCGGTGACGGGCCTGAGGACCCGCCGTCTGCATAGTAGGTGGTGCAGGTCACGGGCGGGGAGGGCGCCCGGGTGCTCCCGGCCGGCACTCGCGGGAGGGACCGCCAGGGAGACCCGGAACGCCGGTTCGTACGGCAGGGGAGGGTGACCGGTCACGTGGGTATGCTCGCCGCCATGCCGCCCACCTCGCCAACACCCGTGAACCGGGACGAAGCTCCCGTGCGGGAGCGCGGTGACGCCTGCCCCGGCGCACTCCGGCTGCACAGCGCCGACGACGGGTGGCTCGCCCGACTGCGGCTGCCCGCAGGTGTGCTGACGCACCGCCAGGCGGAGGTGCTGGCGGCGGCGGCCGAGCGCTTGGGCGACGGCCATCTGGACATCACCTCGCGCGGGAACATCCAGCTGCGGGGACTGGGCGAGAGCTGCGGCGGCGAGCTGGCCGGGCTGCTGTACGACGCCGGGCTGCTGCCCTCGGAGCGGCACGAGCGGGTACGGAACATCGTGGCGTCACCGCTCGCCGGACTGGACGGGCCGGGTGGAGTCCCCACGGCCGACGTGCAGTTGTGGACCCGCGAACTGGACACGCTGCTGTGCGCGAGCGAAACCGCCACGGCACTCTCCGGACGCTTCCTCTTCGCGCTGGACGACGGCCGGGGCGATGTGGCGGCCCTCGGCGCGGATGTGACGTTGCTCGCACAGCGGGACGGTACGGCCCTGCTGCACACCGGCACCCGCACCGGCCCGCACACCGGCACCGGCACCCGCACTGGCACCCGCACCGGGTCTTCCACCGGGGCGCAGGGGGTTGCGGTCCTGCGCGTGGCCGCCGCCGACGCCCCGCGCGCCGCCCTGCTGGCGGCGGAGACCTTCCTCACGGTGGCGGCGGAGACCGGCACGGGCGCCTGGCGGGTACGCGAGCTGCCGCCCGGCCACGGACTGGACGAGGCGGTGGCGGCGGCCCTGGCGGCGGCCGGGATCGCGGCGGCAGCGGTGAAGGGGCACGGGCCGGAGGCGGCGCCCGGGGAAGCCGCACCGCCGGAAGCGGACCCCCCCTCCCCCGGCCCGGTCCACTCCCCCGACGGCACGGTGGCGCTCTCCGTCTACGCACCGCTGGGACGGCTGAGCGTGGCGCGGTGGCGGACGCTGACGGGCGCGGCCGAGACCGTACGGGTCACCCCCTGGCGCGGCGTGATCGTGCCCGGCCTGGCCCCCGCCACGGCCCGCGACCTGCTGAACCGCCTCCGTACGGCCGGCCTGATCACCGGCCCCGACTCCCCCTGGCACGGCGTCGGCGCCTGCACGGGACGGCCGGGGTGCGCGAAGGCGCTCTCGGACGTACGGGCCGACGCCGCCGGAGCCGTCACCGCCACGCCCCTGGCCCTCACCGGTCCGCCCGTGTACTGGTCGGGCTGCGCCCGCCGGTGCGGCCATCCCCAGGGCCGCTGGGTGGATGTCGTCGCGACCGGCGAGGGCGGTTACGAGATCTCCGTACACGGCGCGGCACCCGGCTCCGCCCCGCCGGGCCCCGTCACCACGGCGACCCCGGCGGACCTCGCCGAAGCGGTGACGGCGGCACGCGCCGCGCTCACCACCAGCACCGCCCGTACCACCGGCGTCACGAGCACCACCGACACCGCCCGCACCACCGGCACCACAGGCCTCACGAGTACCACTGGCGTCACGAGCACCACCCGCACCACCCCACTCACGAGATGAGCGAGACCACAGTGTCCACAGTGTTCGACTACGAGAAGGACGGCGCGGCGATATACCGCCAGTCCTTCGCCACGATCCGCGCCGAGGCGGACCTCGCCGGGCTGCCCGCCGACGTCTCCCAGGTCGCGGTGCGGATGATCCACGCCTGCGGCATGGTCGACCTGGTGCGGGACCTCGCTTTCACCCCCGGCGTGGTGGCGCGCGCCCGTGAGGCGCTGCGCGCGGGCGCGCCGATCCTGTGCGATGTGGCCATGGTCGCGAGCGGAGTCACCCGCAAGCGGCTCCCGGCGGACAACGAGGTCGTCTGCACCCTGTCCGACCCGTCGGTGCCCGCTCTCGCCGCCGAGCTGGGCACGACGCGCAGCGCCGCCGCGCTGGAGCTGTGGCGGGACAGGATGGAGGGCGCGGTGGTGGCCGTCGGCAACGCCCCGACCGCCCTCTTCCGGCTGCTGGAGATGATCGAGGCCGGCGCCCCGCGCCCGGCGGCGGTCATCGGGGTGCCGGTCGGTTTCATCGGTGCGGCCGAGTCGAAGGACGCGCTCGCCGGACACCCGGCCGGCCTGGAGCACCTGGTCGTCCGCGGCCGGCGCGGCGGCAGCGCCCTCGCGGCGGCGGCCGTCAACGCGATAGCGAGCGAGGAAGAATGAGCGCGAAGCCTCCCACCACCGGTCGGCTGTACGGCGTCGGCCTGGGCCCGGGCGACCCGTCGCTGATGACCCTACGGGCCGTACAGGTCATCGCCGAGGCCGATGTGATCGCGTATCACAGCGCCCGGCACGGCCGTTCCATCGCCCGCTCGATCGCGGCCGGGCACCTGCGCGCCGACCACATCGAGGAACCGCTGGTCTACCCGGTCACCACCGAGGGCACCGACCACCCGGGCGGCTACCAGGGCGCGATGGACGAGTTCTACACCGAGTCGGCCGCCCGGCTCGCCGTCCACCTCGACGCGGGCCGCACGGTCGCCGTGATCGCGGAGGGCGACCCGCTCTTCTACGGCTCGTACATGCACATGCACAAGCGGCTGGCCGACCGCTATCCGACCGAGGTCATCCCCGGTGTCACGTCGGTGAGCGCCGCCGCGGCCCGGCTCGGCACCCCGCTCGTCGAGGGCGAGGAGGTGCTGACGATCCTGCCGGGCACCCTGCCCGAAGAGGAGCTGACGGCGCGGCTGGCGTCCACGGACTCGGCCGTCGTGATGAAGCTCGGCCGGACCTTCCCGACCGTACGGCGGGCCGTCGAGCGCGCCGGGCGGCTGGCGGACGCGCGGTACGTCGAACGCGCCACGATGAGCGGTGAACGCACCGGCGCGCTGGCCGGGATCGATCCGGAGTCCGTGCCGTACTTCTCGGTGGCGGTACTGCCGAGCCGGGTCGACGCCGTACCCGCACCCGTTGCCGAGCCCGGCGGCCGCGTTGCCGAGCCCGCCGGCCGCGTTGCCGAGCCCGAAGGCCACGGCGAGGTCGTGGTCGTGGGCACCGGCCCGGCGGGCCCCCTCTGGCTCACGCCCGAGACGCGCGGCGCGCTGGCCGCCGCCGAGGATCTCGTCGGCTACACCACCTATCTGGACCGAGTACCGGTCAGACCCGGTCAGACCCGGCATGGTTCCGACAACAAGGTGGAGTCGGAGCGCGCCGAGTTCGCCCTCGACCTGGCCCGCCGGGGCCGCCGGGTGGCCGTGGTCTCGGGCGGCGACCCGGGCGTCTTCGCGATGGCCACGGCGGTCCTGGAGGTGGCCTCGGCCGACCCGTACCGGGACATACCCGTCCGCGTGCTGCCGGGCGTCACCGCGGCCAACGCGGCGGCCGCCCTCGCCGGCGCCCCGCTCGGCCACGACTACGCCGTCCTCTCCCTCTCCGACCGGCTCAAGCCGTGGGAGGTCATCGCCGAACGCCTGCACGCGGCGGCGGCCGCCGATCTGGTCCTGGCGCTCTACAACCCCGGTTCCCGCAGCCGTACGTGGCAGGTCGGCAAGGCCCGCGAACTCCTGCTGGAACACCGCGCCCCGGACACCCCCGTCGTCATCGGCCGCGATGTGGGCGGGCCGGAGGAGAGCGTACGGATCGTCCGGCTCGCCGACCTCGATCCGGCGGAGGTCGACATGCGGACGATCCTGCTGGTCGGCTCGTCGCAGACGGTCAGCGTGGAGCGGGGTGACGGCCGGCGGATCGTCTGGACACCGCGCCGCTACCCGGAGAGCCCGGCCGGACCGGCCAGCTGATCCAGCCACTCCACCGCCCCGGCCGGGGAGGCCACCACGGCCACCCCCGCCGGGACCGGTGGCCGCCGCACCACGACCACCGGCACCCCGGCCTCCCGGGCGGCGGTGAGCTTGGGCGCGGTGGCCGCGCCGCCGCTGTCCTTGGTCACCACGACGTCGACGCGGTGGCGGCGCAGCAGCTCCCGCTCGCCGTCCAGGGTGAACGGCCCCCGGTCCAGCAGGGTCTCCATCCGGGCCGGGTACGGGGGCTCCGGGGCGTCCACGGAACGCACCAGGAACCACAGCGCGTCGAGCTCCAGCCGGGCGAAGGCGGCGAGCCCCATGCGGCCCGTCGTGAGGAAGACCCGGCGGCTGTTCATGGCGGCCAGCTCCCCGGCGGCCTCCTCCAGCGACCCGACCGGCCGCCAGTCGTCCCCGGCGGCCGGGACCCAGGAGGGCCGGCGAAGAGCCAGCAGGGGAACATGGGCATCGGCGGCCGCCAGGGCCGCGTGGAAACTGATGGTGCGGGCGAAGGGATGGGTGGCGTCGATGAGCGCGTCCACGTGGTGCTCGCGCAGCCAGTCCGCCATGCCCTCGGCACCGCCGAACCCGCCGATACGCACCTCCCCGGGAGGCAGCACGGGCCGGGCCACCCGCCCGGCGAGGGAGCTGGTGACCCGGAACCGCCCGTGCGGGCCCGCACCGCTCGGGCCCCCGGCGTGCGGGACCCCGACGTGCGGGACCCCGACGTGCGGGACCCCGTTGTGCGAGACCCCGGCGAGGGCCTCGGCGAGGCGGCGGCTCTCGGTGGTGCCACCGAGGATCAACACGTGGAGCGAACGAGCCATCTGGGTTGTCCATGACTGAGAAGGCGACGGGCGGACGAACCGCCCAACTCAAGCACACCGGTCTGCGCTCCGGCTGGACGACCGGTGCCTGCGCGACAGCGGCGACGACAGCCGCGTACACCGCACTGTTGACGGGCGACTTCCCGGACCCGGTGACGATCACCCTGCCCAGGGGCCAGACCCCGGCCTTCGCCCTGGCCCGCGAGGAACTCCCCCCGGGCCCGTCCCCGGACCACGCCATGGCGGCCGTGGTCAAGGACGCGGGCGACGACCCGGACGTCACACACGGCGCGCTGGTCCGCTCCACCGTACGGCTGCTGCCGCCCGGCTCCGGAGTCGTCTTCCGGGCCGGCCCCGGCGTGGGCACGGTCACCCGCCCCGGCCTCCCCCTGGAGGTCGGCGAACCGGCGATCAACCCCGTCCCGCGCCGGCTGATGCGCTCCCACGTGGCCGAGGTGGCCGCCCGGCACGGCGGAACGGGCGACGTGGAGATCACCATCTCCGTCGACCACGGCGAGGAGATCGCCCGCTCCACCTGGAACCCGCGACTGGGCATCCTGGGCGGCCTGTCGATCCTCGGTACGACCGGCATCGTCGTCCCGTACTCCTGCTCGGCGTGGATCGACTCGATCCGCCGGGGCGTGGACGTGGCACGCGCGGCCGGCCGTACGCACGTGGCGGGCTGTACGGGCTCCACCTCGGAGAAGACGGTCGTCGCCGAACACGGCCTCCCGGAGGACGCCCTGCTGGACATGGGCGACTTCGCGGGCGCGGTCCTCAAGTACATCCGCCGCCACCCGGTCGACCGCCTGACGATCTGCGGCGGCTTCGCCAAACTCTCCAAACTGGCGGCGGGCCACCTGGACCTCCACTCGGCCCGCTCCCAGGTCGACAAGGCCTTCCTGGCACGACTGGCGACGGAGGCGGGCGCGGACGAAACCCTGGCGGCCCAGGTCACGGAGGCCAACACGGGCCTGGCCGCACTCCAGTTGTGCCAGGCCCAGGGCGTCCACCTGGGCGACGCGGTCGCGACGAGAGCCCGCGACGAAGCCCTGGCGGTCCTGCGCGGCGCCCCGGTGAAGGTCGACGTGATCTGCGTCGACCGGGCGGGCACGGTGGTGGGCCGCAGCGAAGAGCCCCGCCCCCCGATCGCCTGACTCCACGACCGAGGATGACGGGGCTCCGCGCCTCGCGCGTTGTGCTTCAGGCAGCGGGAAAACCGTCACGGACAGCCGCGACGAACGCCGACCAGCCGGCGACCCGGAACTCCAGGGCCGGTCCCTGCGGATCCTTGCTGTCCCGTACGGGTACGACGCCGGACGCCACGGCAACCGTCGGCGCCCACTCCACGCAGTCGCCACCATCGCCGTTGCTGTAGGTGGATTTGACCCATTCCACGACGGAGAGGTCCGGGGTGGTGCTCATGAGGGAAGCGCCTCCATGGCCGATCGGATGAATGCCGCGGTCTCGCGCGGCGACAGAGCGTAAGCCCTCATCAGATCGTAGGCCCGGCGCAGGGTTCTGACCCTCTCCGGTTCTTCCAGCAGAGTGCCTGTAGTCATGCTTTCCTCGTAGGCCACGGAAGACTTGTCGTCCAGTGTCATCAGGGTCAACATGCCACCCAGCAGAGCATGTTCGCCGTGCTCGAAGGGCAGGATCTGGACGGTGCTGGTGGGGGTGTCCACGAGTTCGGCAAGGCGGGCAAGCTGCGCCCGCATGACGGTCGGTCCGCCGACGGACCGCCGTATCACCGCCTCGTCAAGGATCATGGACAGATCCGGCGCACAAGCACCGACCAACAGCGCTTGCCGACTGAGCCGAGCCATCACCTTCTGCTCGATCTCGTCCGAAGCGGCTTTCGGATTGCTGACCCGGAAGAGCGCACGGGCGTACTCCTCCGTCTGCACCAGCCCGGGGACGATCTGACCCGCATAGTGGTCAATCACCCGGGCACGGGCCTCCAACTCCATGCGCCGCCGGTACTTGTCCGGATGGATCTCCTTGCGAGCCAGCCCGTACAGCTCCTCGAAGATCCCATCGGTGCCGAACGCGACGTCGAGCTGGGCGGGCAGCTCCCGGGGAGGCATGTACTCCGCCGTCTCGATCCGGGACAGATGGCTCTTGCTGACGAGCACCACCCCCGCCAGCCCTTCCAGGGTGAGCCCGGCCTTTTCGCGGAAACTTCTCATCTTGGCGCCGAACAAATGCCGGGCGGACAGATCGGGCGTCAGTTCACGTGCGGGCCTCGCCATGCGGGCACCCCATTTCTCCCAGATTTTCGATCGGGACCGAAACGGCTACCGAGCGTACGCCGCCGGGAGGCAGGCTGTGAGCGACTAGTCACACAGAGCACGCGAAAAGGCGAAAGGCTGAACACCCATGGCAGCCCCCAATCCCCCCAACTCCCCCAACTCCCCGAACCCGCCGAACCCGCCGAACCCGCCGACGAAGCAGCCGGCGGCCGAGGAGCACCCCTCCCCCCGGATGCCCGAGTGGCTCCCCCGCCACTTCCCCGAGCCGACACAAGAGTTGACGGCACGTGTGGCCAAGGCGCTGAGGCGGTGGGCGCGATGACACGCAGCGAAGCGCGCCGCTACCTGGGCCGCCTGACAAACGCGCTGGGCACGGACGGCGTCCTGATCGTCCCCAACCCCACCCCGGAAACCGAAGGAGCCGACCTCGCCCCGGGCTCAGCCCTCAAGTGGCCCCCGTGCGAATGCGGCCACCCCAAATGCCCGGACTACGACCCCCCGGACCCGCCCACCGAAAACACCGCCCCCACCCCGCGATAACAACGGCTAACACAATGAGGTGGATCGGTCCTGATGACCGTGTCCGCGTCAGGAGCTCAGCATTGTCCGGGCATGGGAACCTCGCCGTGGATCGTGCCAGATGACCTGTGGGAGCGGATAGAACCGCTGCTGCCACGCAAGGAACATCGATTTCGGCGCCCGGGCCGCGAGCCGCTGCCGGACCGAAAGGTGCTGTGCGGCATCCTCTTCGTGCTGCACACCGGCATCCAATGGGATTACCTACCCAAGGAGTTGGGCTTCGGCTCGGGCATGACCTGGTGGCGAAGACTGGGGCTGGAACGAGGCCGACATCTGGCAGCGACTGCACGAAGTGCTGCTGACCGAGCTCAACGCAGCGGCCCGTCTCGACCGGTCGCGTGCGGTGGTCGACTCCAGCCCCGTGCGAGCCATAAAAAGGGGGAACCTCAATCGCCACTTCCGCGCCCTCCTCGATCGGGCAGGGCTCCGCCGCATCCGCTTCCACGACCTACGCCACTCCACCGCCACCCTCCTCCTGGAGCAAGGCGTCGAACTCGTCGTGATCAAAGAACTCCTCGGCCACGCCCACATCGGCGTCACCGCCACCGTCTACGCCCACGTCAGACTCCGCCTCCAACGCGACGCCATCGACCTCCTCGGCCGCACCCTCCGGCGCTCCGACGAGACCACCAGCCAACCCGACGACCGTGACGAACCGCCGCCCTGCGCAGTACCCATCCGCTGACGTTGCCGTCAACTACTGCCGTCAGACACTCCAGCACGCGCCAGAGGCCCCACCGGAAGATCGACCGGTGGGGCCTCATGCATTACCTGCTCTATTGCAACTTGGCCGCCGCGTTAGCCTTGACCATCGCCTATCAGTCGACCATCAGTAGATTGCTCGGGTTTCACCGAGAACCATCCTTCACTGACCTCTTCGAGAGTCCCGGATGAAGCCATTAGACGGCACTCCCGGGCCAACTCATCTGCCGTGACCTTCGAGGCAATCCCCCGACTCGCGGAGAATCTCTCAATCCGCCACGAATCGAATACAGGGGTTCCGTCGATAAGGAAATCGATATCGATTTCCCGACCATCGCTCGAAACAAACAGGCAACCGTCGCCGTGTACCGCGTACTCGATCCCACCCGAGATTGATCCAGACTTTGACAGCTGGCCTGTACACACACGCCTCACGATCGCTGCCAGGCTCGAACCCAGGTCAGGGAGACTTCGCAAGACTTCCGCTTGAACACGAGCGAGGGTCTCAACATACTCCGTCACCTCGGCGGAAGCGTTGCTCATCATCTGTACCCCGGCCTCTTGTGACGGTTCACGAGTTTATCGGGCCCCACTTCAGCCCATGCGGTAATCACATCGTCGATGCCGCCCGAGTAGCGGGCGATCAGCTCCTCTTCCGGCACGACCTGATAGGGGACATCAATCCCAGCACGCTTGGCCGCTGCGACACGGTGGTGACCGTCCAGGATGTACAGCTCATCATTATGCTGCGCAACCTTGATCGGACCACCCTGCCAGCCGCCTTCCTTCATGGACGCCGTCAGATTGTCCACGTTCCGCTTGGATGCGTTACCGGAAAGTGAACCGTTCCGGGTTCGGTAGAGACTCGATTCCGTGAAAGGATTGAGTCATGGCACGCCCCTCCTCTTATCCCCCTGAGCTGCGCAAACGAGCGGTCCGTATG
>NZ_JBITDJ010000019.1:105383-136539 GCF_044454085.1 Streptomyces sp. NPDC051569 | reverse complement strand
GACTCTATCAGATGCTTTTCGCTTCCGACTTCCTCGGTGCTTTCCAGGTTCTCGCTTTCGCGTTTCCCTTTCCGGCGGTTCCGACTCTACCAGATCCTTTCGGGCCTGATTCCCAGTCAGCGGGGTTTGCCTTCCGGGCTGTTGGGCCCTTCCGACGTTCCAAACCCTAGCGGATCTCTCAGGCGACTCATAATCAAGTCTTCGAAATGAATTTCGGCATGCCGAAATTCGTCCCGGCTGGGGATCATGCTGAGTTTGGTTGCCGCTACTGCGGCGGGAGTGGCTGTCCCGAAACCGACCGGCTCCGTGACAACTCGAAGAATCTTACGGATCGGCCGGGGACGTGTCAAGCGAAGCTCTGGTCCTCGGCACGCACCGTTCGGAGGCGACCGGCCCCCGTCCCGGACCCGTCCCGGACCCCGTCCTGTCCTCGGCCCGGCCCCCCTGCTGGTCCAGCTCGGTCAGTCCAGGTCGGTCAGGCGTCCGCCGGCGTCCGGCTGGGCGTGTTCCACGCGGCGCAGGAGGCGGATCAGCATCTCGCCGAGCGCACCGCGCTCATCGCCCGAGAGGTCCTGGAGCAGCTCCTCCTCGAAGTCGGAGGCCATCCGCATCGCCTCCAGCCACTTCGCACGGCCCTCGTCCGTCAGCTCCACGATCACCCGGACGCGGTTGCTCTCGTCGCGGTCCCGCGTGACCAGGCCTTCACCCGCCATGCGGTCGATGCGGTGGGTCATGGCGGCCGGGGTGAGTCCGAGACGCCTGGCGAGTTCGCCGGGGCCCAGACGGTAGGGGGCGCCCGAGATCACGAGGGTCTTGAGGACTTCCCACTCGGCGTTGCTGATGCCCAGATCGGAGACCTGGCGGCCGTACGCGACGTTCATGCGGCGGTTCAGCCGGCCGAGCGCCGAGACGACCTTCTCGACCTGGGGGTCGAGGTCGCGGAACTCGCGCTGGTACGCGGCGATCTGCTCGTCGAGGCTCGGCTCCTGGAGATCCGGCGGGCCGGGCTTCTCGGGGGTGTCGGACATCGGGGAAGTATGGCACGCACCCGTCCTGCCATTGAACTTCTTCGGTGTATATTGTTGAAGTCGGTACTTTAGCTTCTAAGTCTTCACGCTTGAGTCCTTCGGCGGAAGCCAGAGCTTTTCGAACTTCGATCTCTTCAGGCAGGTGAGTGTGACCAGGGCGATGGGCGGCGCGATGCGCCGGATCCAGACGGGGAACGCGCTGAGCGCGTTCGGGCTGGGTTTCACGGTTCCGTATCTCTATGTCTACGTGGCGCAGGTACGGGATCTCGGCGCGAGCACGGCCGGGATCGTGCTGGCGGTCTTCGCCATGGCCGCGCTCGTCGTGCTCCCGTTCACCGGGCGGGTCATCGACCGGCGCGGCCCGCTTCCCGTACTCGTGGGTGGCGCCGTGCTGGCGGCCGTGGGTGCGCTCGGCATGGGGGTGTCCGGCGGCGTGCTGATGGCCGTCCTGTCCGCCGCCCTGCTGGGGGCGGGAACCGCCGTCATGCAGCCGGCGCTGGCCACGATGATCGTGTGGTCCTCGACCCCGTCCACGCGGACCCGGGCCTTCGCGACGCAGTTCTTCCTCGCGAACCTGGGGCTCGGCGTCGGCGGGCTCATCGGCGGACAGATCGTCGACGTGCACAGGGCCGGCAGCTTCACGCTGCTGTTCGCCATCGAGGCCGTCATGTTCCTCGTACTGGCGGCCATCGCCGTCACCGTCCGGCTGCCCCGGCCCACCGCCCTCCCCGGAGTCCTTCCCGGCGACGCGGGCGCCTCCGCCAAGGGCGGGCTCCGGGTCCTGCTGAAGCACCGGGCGATGGTGCAGCTGTCGGTCCTGAGCTTCGTGATCTTCTTCGCCTGTTACGGACAGTTCGAGTCGGGACTCGCCGCGTACGGCACCGAAGCCGCCGGGATCGACCCGTCGGCGCTCGGGATCGCGCTGGCCGCCAACACGGCGATGATCGTGGTCGCGCAGTTCGTGGTGCTCCGGCTGGTCGAGCGGCGCAAGCGCAGCCGGGTGATCGCGGCGGTCGGGCTGCTCTGGGCCTTCTCCTGGCTCGTCGCGGGGTACGCGGGGCTCGGGCACGGCAGCCAGACGATGGCCACGGCCGCGTTCATCTCGACGTACGCGCTCTTCGGGCTCGGCGAGGCGATGCTGACGCCGACCCTGGTACCGCTGGTGGCCGACCTGGCGCCGGCGTCGATGGTCGGCCAATACAACTCGGTGTTCGCACTGGTCAAGCAGCTCGCGCTGGCGGTCGGGCCGGTGGTGGGCGGACCGATGGGGGCCGCCCTGCCCGGTCCGTACGTCGTGACGTTCGTGCTCTTCTCGCTCGGCATCACCGTGCTGGCACTGCGGCTGGGCGGGCGGCTCACGCCCGTACAGGACCAGCCGGGGCTCGTGTCGGCGTCCCGGGTGGTCGTGCAGCACCTGCCCGAATCCCCCTCGGTGGGGCAGGGCGAATCAGTGGGGCAGGGCGAACTCGCACCAGACCGCCTTGCCACCGCCCGGGGTACGGCGTGATCCCCAGGACGAGGCGATCGTCGCGACGATAGAGATTCCGCGGCCCGCCTCGTCCGCCGGTTCGGCGCGGCGGCGGCGCGGCAGATGGTCGTCGCCGTCCGTCACCTCGATGATCAGCCGGCGGTCGGTACGGCGGAGCCTGAGACGCATGGGCGGCGTGCCGTGCTGGAGGGAGTTCGCCACCAGCTCACCGGCGGCCAGGACACCCAGGTCGCACAGCTCGACGGGGAAACGCCAGGAGGCGAGGACCCCGGTGGCGAAGGCACGGGCGCGCGGAGCGGCCTCGATGCCGCCGAGCAGTTCGAGCGCCGCGTTGTGGAACAGCTCCGCGTCCGGGCCCGTACGGGACGGGTACTGGAGGACGAGCACCGCGACGTCGTCGTCGTGGTCGGCGGTGACGCCGAGGGAGCGGATCAGCCGGTCGCAGACCACCTGGGGTGAGCCCTGCGCGCCGGACAGCGCGCGCTCCAGGGAGGCGACACCTTCGTCGATGTCCTCGCCGCGCCGCTCGACCAGGCCGTCCGTATAGAGGACGGCGGTGGAGCCGGGCGGCAGCGGGATCGATTCCGAGGTGTGCTGCCAGCCGCCGGTGCCGAGCGGCGGGCCGGTCGGGTCCGCGGCGCGCTGGACCGTACCGTCCTCGGCGCGCACCAGGATCGGCAGATGGCCGGCCGAGGCGTAGACGAGCTTTCCGTCGTTGGGGTCGTGGACGGCGTAGACGCAGGTGGCGATCTGGCTGGCATCGATCTCGGCGGCGAGTCCGTCGAGCAGCTGGAGCACCTCGTGCGGCGGCAGGTCGAGCCGGGCGTAGGCGCGGACGGCGGTACGCAGCTGGCCCATGACGGCCGCCGCGCGGACGCCCCGGCCCATGACGTCACCGATGACCAGGGCCGTACGCCCGGCGCCGAGCGTGATCACGTCGTACCAGTCGCCGCCGACCGCCGCGTCCGCGCCACCCGGCTGGTAGGTGGCGGCGACCCGCAGATCGTCGGGCTGCTCCAGCTCCTGGGGGAGCAGGGAGCGCTGGAGGGTGACGGCGGTCTGGCGGTGCCGGCGTTCGCTGGTGCGCAACCGCTCGGCAGCCTCGGCGTGGTCGGTGACATCGGCGGCGAAGATGAGGACGCCACCGGTGCCCCGGCAGTCGACGGGCGTGCAGGTGACCGTGTAGGAGCCTTCACCCCGCTGGGCCGCGGCACTCTCGGCGCCCGCTCCTTCGGCCCCCTTGCCCTGGCCGTTCGCCTGGCTCTGGGCGCGGACGTGGACCTTGCGGGATTTGACGGTGCGGGACTTGCCGCTGCGCAGCACCTGGTCCAGCAGCGGGAACAGGCCGAGCTCGGCCAGTTCGGGGCAGCTCTCGGCCGCGGTGGCGCCCGCCGGGCGTGGGCCGAAGGCGGCGCTGTACGCGTCGTTGACGTACGCGACGCGGTGCTCGGGGCCGTGGACGAGCGCGACGAGGGCGGGCAGCTCGCCGAGGATCTCCCGTACGGAGAGGTCTTCGAGGGCGGGAACGTCCGTGACGGGCTCGGGCTGCCGCTCGTACTCACCGCGGGCCGCGGGCACGGAACCGCGGTCCGTCCGCGCTGCGGCGCGGCGCTGTGTACCGGGGAGCCGGGCGCTCCAACGCGTGAAGTTCACGAATTCTCAGCCTCATGAGGTCGTTTGCTGTTCGTCCGGTCCGGCTGGTCGGGCCGGGCAGGTCGTCGGGGCCGGTTGCGCCGGGCGGGCCGGATCACTCTGTGCAGACGTGAACCAACCTATGGTCACACGTCCAGTGTGGCCGACCGCACTGACAGCGGCGCCGGCCATGCTCGGTCGTTGACGCCGGACACCGCGCGAACGCCGTCGTCACTGGTCCTCGGGGCGGTCCCCGCCTGCGGCGAGTTCGAATTCGGCTCGCGGGTGTTCCAGCGAACCGAGCGACACGATCTCCCTCTTGAAGAGTCCGGAGAGGGTCCATTCGGCGAGGACACGGGCCTTCCGGTTGACGGTGGGGATGCGGCTGAGGTGGTAGACGCGGTGTATCAGCCAGGCCGGACAGCCCTTGACCTTGTGGCCGTAGACGTGCGCCACGCCTTTGTGGAGGCCGAGGGACGCGACGGAGCCGACGTACGCGTGACGGTAGTCCTGGAGCGGTTCGCCGCGCAGGGAAGCGAGGATGTTCCCGGCGAGGACCTTGGCCTGACGCACGGCGTGCTGGGCGTTGGGGGCGCACGCCCGGCCGGGTTCGGCGGCGGTCAGGTCGGGGACGGCGGCGGCGTCGCCGGCCGCCCACGCGTGCTCGGCGCCGTCGACCGTGAGCTGGGCGGTGCAGGTGAGGCGGCCGCGCTCGTCGAGGGGGAGATCACTGGCGGCGAGGACGGGGTGCGGCTTGACGCCGGCGGTCCAGACGACGGTCCGGGTGCGGAAGCGGGTGCCGTCGCTCAGCGCGGCGACCCGGTGCTCGCAGGAGTCGAGGCGGGTGTCGAGCCGTACGTCGATATTGCGGGCGCGCAGCTCGCGGACGGCGTAGGTGCCCAGCTCCTCGCCGACCTCGGGGAGGATCCGGCCGGTGGCCTCGACGAGGATCCACTTCAGGTCGTCGGCCTTGATGTTGTGGTAGTACCGCGTGGCGTAGCGGGCCATGTCCTCCAGCTCGGCGAGCGCCTCGACGCCCGCGTAGCCGCCGCCGACGAAGACGAAGGTCAGCGCGGCGTCACGGATGGCGGGGTCGCGGGTGGAGGAGGCGATGTCCATCTGCTCGATGACGTGGTTGCGCAGGCCGATGGCCTCCTCGACGGTCTTGAAGCCGACACCGTGCTCGGCGAGGCCGGGGACCGGGAGGGTGCGGGAGACGGAGCCCGGCGCGAGGACGATGTCGTCGTAGGCGATCTCGACGGTGCCGGTGCCGTCCTCCCCGGAAGCGAGGGTCTTGACCGTGGCCGTGCGCCGGGCGTGGTCGATGGCGGTGGCCTCCCCGACGACGATCTCGCAGCCGTCGAGCACGCGGCGGAGCGGAACGACGACATGACGGGGTGAGATGTTCCCGGCGGCCGCCTCCGGCAGGAACGGCTGATAGGTCATATAAGGGTCGGGGGATACGACGGTGACCTTCGCTTCGCCGCTCTTCAGCTTCCGCTGGAGGCGCAGTGCCGTGTACATCCCGACGTAGCCGCCGCCGACCACGAGAATGCGCGCGCCGGGCGTGGGTGCGGGGGTCGTCCCCCGAGAAATCTCAGCCTTCACCATCCCATGACGCAACGGGCTCCGGGGTTTGTCCACAGCCCCGGCAAATTGTGTGACCGGAGCCCGTCAGCCGCGCCGGGCGGGCAAAAGCGCCGGTATTGACGAAGGCGCGCAGGTCAGCGGGGGCGTGGCGGGTGGTGGCCGGAGGGGGCATCAGGAATCTTCCGGTCCTTGCTCCGATCGGGGGGCGCTCTGTGCGGAACTGCCTCTTCTGAATTGACGCGGCCTCAACTATGTTCGTACGTCGTCGGGGTGTCTGGCTGTGACCGGTCGGACACGCGACTGTCAGGGCAGGGAGTCTCCGGGGGGAGACATCATGACCGGGGGAACGCTCATGCACATTCAGGATTCGCATTGGCAGGCCGCCGTCATCGGGGGCGGCGACGGGCGGGCGGCGGTGACCGGGGCCGGGGTGGGTGCGGCCGGGATGAGCGGGGCCGGCCGGTCCACGCCGCTCCGGGTGGACGCGCAGCGCAATCTGGAACACGTACTGCGGGCGGCGCGTGAGGTGTTCGGCGAGCTGGGGTACGGGGCGCCGATGGAGGACGTGGCGCGGCGGGCCCGGGTCGGGGTCGGCACGGTCTACCGGCGCTTCCCGAGCAAGGACGTGCTGGTGCGCCGGATAGCCGAGGAGGAGACGTCCCGGCTGACCGACCAGGCGCGTACGGCGCTGGGTCAGGAGGACGAGCCGTGGTCGGCGCTCTCCCGTTTCCTGCGCACGTCGGCCGCGTCGGGCGCGGGACGGCTACTGCCTCCGCAGGTGCTGCGGGTGGGGGCACCCCCCGAGAACACCACGAACCCCGCGAACACAGCGGGCACGGCGGACACGGCGGACACCGAGCGCATGGCGGACACCGCGAGCCCCGAGCGCACCGCGAACACCACGATGGTGCGCGGCATCCCGGCCGAGGCGCGGGTGCCGCAGCAGCGGCATTCCGGCCGGGCCGAGTTACGGGCGGTCGGGCAGCGGCTTCCGGCGGCGGCTCCGGACGACCCCGGAGCGACGGAACTTCTTGACGTGGTAGGGCAGTTGGTGGAGCGGGCCCGTGCGGTCGGTGCGCTGCGCCGGGATGTGACCGTGGCGGATGTCCTGTTGGTGATAGCCACGGCCGCGCCCTCACTGCCGGATTCGGCGCAGCAGGCGGCGGCTTCGGCGCGGTTGCTGGACATCCTCCTGGAGGGGCTGCGCTCCCGGCCCGAGTGACGGACCGGGTCGCCCGGAAGATCTCGAACTGGCTTACTGCTGACCCTCGTTGATCTTCCCCGAACGGGTGAAGGTGGTTGCTCCGGTCGGCGAAACCTCCCCGGATGAGTGGTTGCCGGACCGGAAGGCCCGGGGGGCGTCGACGCGCTGTGGCACGCTGACTCGGTGTTCGGGTCAGACGGTGCGTACGGGGGCTTCCGCGATGAGCGGTGACGGACGGGACGATCCACGCGGTGGCGGCGGAGGCGGTGCCGACGGCGGGGCGGAACGCGGCGGGACGCCGTCCCGGCAGGTGCCGAACCAGGGCGGGCCGAAGGAGGTGCCGGGCTCCGGTGGCCCTGGTGCTCCCGGTGGTCAGGCCGGCCCCGCCGGTCCCCGGGGCGCTGGTGGTCCCTCTGCCTCAGGTGGCTTCTCACCCTCTGGTGGTCCCGCTGGTCTCGCGGGTCCGGGAGGGTCCGCCGGTGCTGGGGCGAGCGTTCCCGGGCAGGGCGGGCACGGTGGATCGGGGAGGCCCGGAGGTCATGGCGGCGGCGTGCCGATGCAGCGCGAGGGCGGCAGCGAACCCACCATCGAGCTGCCCGTGGTCGGGCCACCGGCGTCCGAACCGTCCGCGCCCGAGCTCTCCCCGTCGGACGCGGACCTGATCCAGCGGGTGCGCGGCGGCGACGACAGCGCGTACGAGGAGCTGTTCCGCAGGCACGCGGAGGCCGTGCGCCGTTATGCCCGTACGTGCTGCCGCGACGCGCACACCGCGGACGATCTGACGGCCGAGGTGTTCGCCCGCACCCTGCAAGCGGTGCGCGGGGGCGCGGGGCCCGAGCAGGCGGTGCGGGCCTATCTGCTGACGACCGTACGGCGCGTGGCGGCATCCTGGACACGGTCCGCGAGGCGGGAGCAACTGGTCGAGGATTTCGCTGCGTTCGCGGTCCAGGCCGCTCGCGCCTCGGAGGTACTGGACGCGGACACCCTCGATCTGGGCGCCGACGTGAAGGCGATGCACGAGGCCGAGCAGTCCATGGCCATGCAGGCGTTCCGCAGTCTGCCCGAGCGCTGGCAGGCGGTGCTCTGGCACACCACGGTCGAGGAGGAGTCGCCGAGCGAGGTCGCGCCGCTCTTCGGGCTGACCGCCAACGCCACGGCGGTGCTGGCCGGCCGGGCCCGTGAGGGGCTGAAGCAGGCCTATCTGCAGGCCCATGTGAGCGCCGCGCTCACCTCGGGCGGCGACTGCTCACGGTATGCCGACCGGCTCGGGGCTTACGCCCGAGGGGGGCTGCGGATGCGGGCCGAGCGCGGGCTCCGCAAACATCTGGAGGAGTGCTCCCGGTGCCGCCTCGCCGTCAGTGAGCTGGAGTTGGTCAATGCCGGTATCCCGGCGCTGATTCCGATCGCGGTGATCGGCTGGTTCGCCGCCGGGTACACGCTCAAGGCCGCCGGGATCGTGGCGGGCGGTGCGGCGGGAGTCGCCGGAGCGGGCGCCGCCGTGGCCGGCGCCTCCGGTGGCGGCGCTTCCGGCGGTGCGGCCGGCGGGGCCGCGCTGGCCGAGGGGGTCGGCACTCCGGTGAAGGCCGGCGTCGCCGGGGTGGTCGCGGTCGCCGCGGCCGCCGGGCTGGTGTGGGCGCTGGTGGGTGACCACGAGCCCGCGCCGAAGCCGGACGCGAAGCCGCCCGTCGCCGCGCCTCTCGTACCGGGCGCCCCGGCCCCTTCGCCGAAGGCGTCCGAGCCGCCGGCGCCGTCCGGCCCCGGACCCGCGCCGAGCCCGTCCCCGAAGAAGCACGCGCCCAGCCGTGCCCCGAAGCCGACCCCGCCGCCCACCCGCAAGCCCACCCGCAAGCCCGCGCCGCCGGTGCCCGCCCCATCCGCGCCGGCCCCGGCCCCGACCGCCACCCCGAAGCCTCCACCGCCGCCCGTACCTGCCGTGTACCAGGTGAACCAGCTCGCGTACGGCGTCCTCGGCGACGGCTCCGGGCCCGAGGTGCGGCTCGGTGGAAGCGGCTGGCTCTGGCAGCGTTCGAGCCTGTCGATCGGCGGTACGCGGTACGGGCACGGCGTGACCATGCACGCCCTGTCCTCGGTCACCATCGACCTCAACCGTGACTGTGAGACGTACGAGGCCGTGGTCGGGGTGGACGATCTGACCCTCGGGCTCGGCGCCGTGCGCTTCTCCGTCTACGGCGACGGCGGGCGGCTCTGGCAGTCGCCCGTACTGCGGGGCGGCGACCCGGCCGTACCCGTACAGGTGGGGATCGCCGGACAGCGGACGATCCGCCTGGCCGTCGAGCCGCACACCCCGTTCGACGTGGTCGCGCTGGCCGACTGGGCGCGATCCCGGATCACCTGCCGCTGACGGGGGAACGGGCCGCACGCTCCCCGGTGTGGGGTACGGCTCCGAGCGGCGGAGTGCGGGAGAGCGGAAGGGCCGACAGGGCGTGGCTGTCCGGGCGGGCGCTGTCCGGGCACTGTCCGGGCGGCCTTCGCGTGGGTCGTCTCACGTGATTCCTCACGCTCCGGGCGCGGGGCGGGCGCTCCGGGCTTGGCCGGGCACGGCGGGCGCGGGCCGGGCGCGACGATGTCCCCGCGGACACGGGGTCGCCCTCACCGACGCGACGCTGCCGGCCGACGCGGCGCCACTCTCACCGATGCAGCGTCGGGCGCGGGATCACGCCGCCCGCCACGGCCCGCTGCCGGGGCGCCGCCGTCCCTGTCCAGCAGGTGCCGCGCCGGGACAGCAGGCGGCGGAGCCACAGCTCCGTGGAGACCAGGTCCGCGAGCCCGTCGAGCGGGACCGGCTCGCCCTCGGCCGCCGCACGCAGCGCTTTGCGTACGACCCGGGCCTCCACCAGGCCCGCGTCGGCCAGCAGCGGCGCGTCGAAGAGACCGATCAGCTCACCGACGGCGAGGCGCAGACCGGCACGGGTGGCGGCGGCGGAGCCGGCCCGGGAGGTCGCGCCCCAGCCCGGCGGCAGGTCGTGGATGCCGGCCCCGGCGAGGACCGTACGGAGCACTTCGGCGCGGGCGCCCGGCTGCACCCGCAGTGCCTCGGGCAGCTCGCGGCAGGCGCGTACGACCTGGTTGTCAAGGAAGGGGGCGTGCAGGCGCTGACTGCGGACCTCGGCGGCTTGTTCGAAGACGCGGTGGTCGGCGGCGTAGCGGGCGAGCGCGGCGCGGGCGCGGGCCTCACCGGGGCGTTGGACGGAGGTGGGACGGCTCGGCGCCGCCGTCAGACGAACCGATACTTCCGCGAGCGCCTCGCCGGTGAGCCAGCGGGCGGCGGGCCCGGGCCTCGACCAGGTGAGAGCGGCCAGCGAGGCGCTCAGCGGGCCGTCAGCCACCGGGACGCCGGGCGCCCGGTTGGCCCTGGGGAGTGCGGCGGCGGCCTGTTCGAGTCCGGTGCGGTACGGCGTACGGGCGAGGCGGCGGGCGGCCCGGTAGACCGTCAGCGGGACGAACAGCGAGGACGGCGCGGGGGGTTCGGCCCGGGCCAGCGCGAGGACGGGGTGCAGCAGGTGGCGCCGGCGCCGGTCCAGCAGCAGGTCGGCCAGGCGGGCCGGGTGGGCGTCGAGCACCTCGCGGGCGCCCGCGCCGGTGAAGTGGTCGGCGCTGCCCGCGGCGAGCCGCCGTCTGTGCCGTTCCGCGGTGACGAGGGAGGGGCCGGGCTCGTCGGTGAGCGGGCCCTCCAGATCGGCGTACGGCAGGGCCTCCTCGCCGGCCGCGACGACGACGTGGTGCAGCCGGGGGTTGGACGCGATGGCGCGGGCACGTTCGAGTTCGGCCTCGTGCCGCCCGCCGGCCGCGAGGTCGTTGAAGGTGACGGCGAGCAGCCGTTCGCCGGCGCCCGTGCCGTGCCCGAGGATCGTGCCCGGCGCTCCGGGCAGCCCGGCGGCGAGCAGGGCGAGGGTCCCGGAGGCGCTGCCGCCGGAGAGGTCGGCGCCGATGCCGGGGACCGGCGCCCCCCGGGCGGCGCGGCGCTCGGCGGGTCCCATGCCGGGGACCGGTCCCGGGTCGGGCGGCAAGGTCTCGGGGGCGTGGCGGGGGGCCAGGAGCCGGGCGCGTACGGCGTCGATGAGCGCGTCCCGTACGCCCTCGACGGCGCGGTCGGGGTCGCGCCGGGGTCCCGCGACGGCCAGGGAGGCGACCTGCTCGTACCCGGTGATCTCGCGTGATCCCTCACGCAGGACGAGCGCGTGGCCGGGCGGGATGCGCTTGACCCCCTCGTACGGGGTGGAGTCGCGCAGTGCTTCCGGCGTCTCGGGGCAGGCGAGGAGCGCGGCCAGGTGCCCGATGTCCAACGGGGCTTCGATGAGGTCGGCGAGGGGCAGGGCGGCGGTGGCGTACGCGGTGCCGCCCGCCCAGGGTGTGTAGAAGACGGGCCGCGCGCCGGCCAGGTCGCCGACGACGGTGATCCGGCGGCCGATCTGGGCGACAGCCGTGTAACTGCCCGACCAGGCGGTGAGATGGCGGAGCGCGCCGCCGCGCGCCGCGAACAGGCCGACCCGCAGCTGTTCGTCGGTGGCGCCGCAGCAGCCGAGGACGGCGAGCCGGGTGCAGGAATCAACGGTGACGACGCGTACCTCGTCGGGACGCCAGTCGCCGACGGCCCACAGCGGATCCGGGTCGCCCCACAGGAGTTGGGAGCCCACGGGATGCACGCTGCGGCTCCCGGAGCTGTCGCCGGCCGCGACCGCCGTACCCGGCGCGCCGAAGCGCGCGGCGATACTGCTCCACCCCACCAACCAGCGCATCGCCGCCTCCACAGCCTGTGGACAAGTCGGGCCTGGGATCAGCCCGAAGCCGTCCGGGGACATGCTGCCATGACAACGGCGCACAGGAGGGCCTACGGAAGCTCGGACGGCAAGACGAATGCGCCCCTGGCATGGGCCATTTGGCGGAGATGCGGTGTTCGCCCGACAGACAGCATTCAGCCAATCTCCGCACCCGGCCCGTCATTTCGGCACCGGCGCGCGCTCGGTCCGGGAGGCGTTCGCCGCCTCCCGGACCGGTCCGCCGCCCGCGGGGATGGGGGCGGCGGTATCCCCCAGCCCACTGGTTCCAGTACGCAGTGGGCCGACCCACGCAGGTCTCATGGAAGCGCTCCCGCTCCCGCCGGGCCTAGAGCGCACGGCCGGGCGCACGGCCACACAGCCGGAGCACGGGTGATCGCGGGGGCGGGCTCGGGGCCCGTGCCGCCCGCCCGCCCACGGACAACAATCCCGCCATCCGGGACGCCGCCCCTTAACGGTCGGGATGTGGCGAACTACGCTGGGTTTACGAATGCCGCGCGCCTATGCCGCGACGCGGCGGCCGTCTGTGTGTCGAGGGGTGGCGCATGTCCAGAGAGCAACGCGGGCCGAACGAAAAGCTCGGCACGGTTCTCGCCCTCGCGGGAATCAGCAACGCCGGCCTTGCCCGGCGGGTCAACGACCTCGGAGCGCAGCGCGGTCTGACACTTCGTTACGACAAGACGTCGGTGGCGCGGTGGGTGTCGAAGGGGATGGTTCCGCAGGGTGCGGCGCCCCATCTCATCGCCTCCGCCATCGGGTCGAAACTGGGACGCCCCGTCCCACTCCATGAGATCGGCCTGGCGGACGCGGATCCGGCCCCCGAGGTCGGGCTCGCCTTCCCGCGCGACGTGGGCGAGGCGGTGCGCACGGCGACGGAGCTGTACCGGCTGGATCTGGCGGGCCGCCGGGCGGGCAGCGGTGGCATCTGGCAGTCGCTGGCCGGATCCTTCGCAGTGAGCGCTTACGCGACGCCCGCCTCCCGGTGGCTGATAACACCCGCCGACTCCTCGGTCGCCCGGGACGCGGAGGTGGCTGAGGCGGCGCGAACGGCGCACGGCGGGGGCGCACCGGGCGCGGGCGGACAGGTCCCGGAGGCGGCCGGGGACGTCTCGCCGCTGCGGGTGGGCCACAGCGATGTGGCCAAGCTGCGGGAGGCGGCGTCCGACGCGCGGCGCTGGGACTCCAAGTACGGCGGTGGCGACTGGCGTTCCTCGATGGTCCCGGAGTGCCTCCGGGTGGACGCGGCCCCGCTGCTGCTCGGCGCGTACAGCGACGAGGTGGGCCGGGGACTCTTCGGGGCCACCGCCGAACTGACCAGGCTGGCCGGCTGGATGGCCTTCGACACCGGACAGCAGGAGGCGGCGCAGCGCTACTACATCCAGGCGCTGCGCCTGGCGCGCGCGGCGGCCGATGTCCCGCTCGGCGGCTACGTCCTGGCCTCGATGTCGCTCCAGGCGACCTACCGGGGGTTCGCGGACGAGGGGGTGGATCTCGCCCAGGCGGCGCTGGAGCGCAATCGCGGCCTCGCCACGGCCCGCACCATGAGCTTCTTCCGGCTGGTGGAGGCGCGCGCGCACGCGAAGGCGGGCGACGCGGTGGCGGCCGGAGCCGCGCTGAAGGCGGCGGAGGGGTGGCTGGAGCGCTCCCGGGAGGGCGACGCCGACCCGTCCTGGCTGGGCTTCTACTCGTACGACCGGTTCGCTGCCGACGCCGCCGAGTGCTACCGGGACCTGAAGGCGCCCCGGCAGGTGCGGCGCTTCACGGAGCAGGCGCTGTCGCGGCCGACGGAGGAGTTCGTGCGCTCGCACGGCCTGAGGCTGGTGGTGAGCGCGGTCGCCGAGCTGGAGTCGGGCAATCTGGACGCGGCGTGCGCGGCGGGCACCCGCGCGGTGGAGGTGGCGGGGCGGATCTCGTCGGCGCGGACGACCGAGTACGTACGGGATCTGCTGCACCGGCTGGAGCCGTACGGCGACGAGCCGAGGGTGGTGGAGTTGCGGGAGCGGGCGAGACCGCTGCTGGTCGCACCGGTGTAGGGCCGCGCGCCGGTGTCACCCGGTCCGTCGAACCACACTCCGGCGGACCGGCGACGCTTCACGGGTTCAGGCGCGCTGTCAGCGGGCCGGTGCACTATCGGCCGGTGCACTATCGGTGTGGGAGGTGGCGCGCGATGCGTGGACGCGTGGGATTCGACTGCGAGGTGCTGGTGATCGGCGGCGGGATCGTCGGTCTGTCGACGGCGTACGCGATCACGCGCGCGGCCCCCGGCACGCGGGTCGTGGTGCTGGAGAAGGAGCGGGGCCCCGCGCGCCACCAGACGGGCCGCAACAGCGGGGTGATCCACAGCGGCGTCTACTACCGCCCCGGCTCGCTCAAGGCGCGGTACGCGGTGCGGGGATCGGCCGAGATGGTCAAGTTCTGCGCGGAGTACGGCATCCCGCACAAGATCACCGGCAAACTGATCGTGGCGACCCGGCGGGACGAACTCCCGCGCCTGCACGCCCTGGTCCAGCGCGGCCGGGAGAACGGGATTCCGGTGCGGGAGCTGGGCCCCGCGCAGATCCAGGAGTACGAGCCGCAGGTGCGGGGCATCGCGGCGATCCAGGTCGGCACGACCGGCGTCTGCGACTTCGGGGCGGTCGCGGAGCAGCTCGCGGAGTCGGCGGAGGCGGCGGGCACGTCCGTCCGGTACGGCGCGGAGGTCACGGTCGTCGACCGCCGCCCGTGGGGCGTCGCGGTGCGCACGGCGTCCGGTGAGGTGGTCAGGGCGCGGGCCCTGGTGAACTGCGCCGGGCTCCAGTGCGACCGGGTGGCACGGCTGACGGGCGACGACCCGGGCATCCGGATCGTGCCCTTCCGGGGCGAGTACTACGAACTGGCCAGACCCGCGCTCGTCCGGGGACTGGTCTACCCGGTACCCGACCCGGCCTTCCCGTTCCTGGGCGTGCATCTGACCCGGGGCGTCGACGGCAGCGTCCATGTCGGGCCCAACGCGGTCCCCGCGCTCGCCCGCGAGGGGTACGCGTGGTCCGTCGTACGCCCCGCGGAGCTGGCCTCCACGCTGAGCTGGCCCGGTTCCTGGCGGACGGCACGCAAGCACTGGCGTTACGGCGCGGGCGAGCTGCGCCGCTCCCTGTCGAAGCGGGCCTTCGCGACGGCCGTACGGCGGCTGCTGCCCGCCGTGACGGACGCGGACCTGCGGCCGGCCCCGGCGGGTGTACGGGCCCAGGCGGTGCTGCGCGACGGCACCCTGGCCGACGACTTCCTGATCCGGCGGGCCCCGCGCACCGTCCACGTCCTCAACGCCCCGTCCCCGGCGGCGACGGCGTCCCTGCCCATCGGCCGTGAGGTGGCGCGGCGGGCACTCGCGGTGCTGGCGGAGAGCTGATCCGGGGGCCGTCCCGGCCGGAAGCGCCGCGCGCTCCGTAGAATCGGGGGCATTGTGGCCGAGCGCGAGAAGACCGAGATGACCGAGATGGCGGAGATGACCGAGATGGTGGAGGGCCGCACCATCGGCGATGCGGAGAGCCGCGCCCCGGGCGCGGCCGGGAACCGCACCCCGCACGCGGCCGAGGACCGCGCCCTGAGCCGGATGTTCCCCGACGGGACCGGCCCGGCGGCCGACCCCGCCGGGTCGCATTTCGAGCGGCGCATCCGCAGCTTCCAGCCGCGCCGGAGCCGGGTCACCACCGGCCAGGCCGACGCGCTGCGGCGCATGTGGGCGGCCTGGGGCATGGACATCGACGGGCAGCGCGTCGTCGACCTGGACGAGATGTTCGGCGGCCTTCCGGTCGTACTGGAGATCGGGTTCGGCATGGGCGAGGCGACCGCGCGCATGGCGGCCGACGACCCCGCCACCGGGATCCTCGCCGTCGACGTGCACACCCCCGGCCAGGGCAATCTGCTCCGGCTCGCGGAGGCGAACGGGCTGTCCAACATCCGGGTCGCCAACGGTGACGCGATCATCCTGCTCCGCGAGATGCTGCCCGCCGGCTCCCTCGACGGGCTGCGCGTCTACTTCCCCGACCCCTGGCCCAAGAAGCGGCATCACAAGCGGCGGCTGATCCAGCCGGAGTTCCTCACCCTGGCCGCCGCCCGGCTGAAGCCCGGAGCCGTGGTGCACTGCGCCACCGACTGGGAGCCGTACGCCGAGCAGATGCTGGAGGAGCTCACGGCGCACCCCGGCTTCGAGAACACCCAGCAGGATGGCGGTTACGCGCCTCGTCCCGGCTTCCGGCCGCTGACCCGCTTCGAGGGGCAGGGGCTGGACAAGGGGCATGTGGTGCATGACCTGCTGTTCCGCCGGGTGCCGGAGCCGAGCTGACCGGGAGGCGACCGGCCCGCGACAACCAGGAGTAGCGGCACCGGCACCATCGCCAGTGTCGGTGTCCGTCGTTAGGGTCAGTGCGTGTCACAACCGCGCCCGCAGGGCCCCGACCCGCAGCGTCCCGACCCGCAGCGTCCCGGCGCGCATCCGGCGATCCCCGACTACGAGCGACAGCGGCGGCTCGGTCATCTGTGGGGCGCCGTGCCGGAGCCTGCCCGCAGGCGCTACCGGCCGCGCCGTGCGTTCTGGCGCAGCAGGGCGGTCCGGGCGGCGGCCGTGATCACGCTCCTCGCCCTCTGCGGACTGGTGATCCTCGCGCTCGTCCGGGACGAGACCGGCACCCGGGGCTTCGTGGTCGGCCTCGGCCTCGCGGTCCTCCCGGTGCCGCTGCTCATGGGGGCGTTCCGCTGGCTGGACCGGGTCGAGCCCGGCCCGTGGCGGAATCTGCTGTTCGCGTTCGCCTGGGGTGCCTGCGCCGCCGCCCTCATCGCGATCATCGCGAACTCCTTCGCGACGGAGTGGATAGCCACCGCCACCGCCGATCCGGCCGACGCGGAGTCCCTCGGCGCCACCGTGATAGCCCCGATCGTCGAGGAGAGCGCCAAGGGCGCGGCGGTCCTGCTGCTCTTCCTGTTCCGCAGGAGGGACTTCACCGGGCTCGTCGACGGGGTCGTGGTGGCGGGCTTCACCGCGACCGGCTTCGCGTTCACCGAGAACATCCTCTATCTCGGGAACGCCTTCGGCGAGGACCAGCACTTCGGCCGGGCCGGCATCGAGTCCGTCACCGCCGCGACGTTCTTCCTACGGGTGGTGATGGCGCCGTTCGCGCATCCGCTGTTCACCGTGCTGACGGGCATCGGCTTCGGACTGGCGGCGATGGCGGCCCGCCGCCAGAGGATCCGCCGGTACGTTCTCCCGCCGCTCGGCCTGGTCCTCGCGATGGGCATGCACGCGCTGTGGAACGGCTCGGCGTCGCTGTTCGGGCCGTTCGGCTTCTACCTGGTGTACGCGGTGTTCATGGTCCCGGTCTTCGGCCTGCTGACCTGGCTGGCGATCTCCACCCGCCAGCGCGAGCTGCGCGCGATCTCGGCCGAGCTGCCCGCGTACGCGGCGGCCGGCTGGCTGCCCGGCTCCGCCGCGTACGCGCTGTCCTCGATGCGGGCGCGCGGCATGGCGCGGGACTTCGCGAGCCGCACGTACGGCCCCGAGGCGGCCCGGGCGGTCGGCGAGTACGAGGCGTTCGCGACGTCCCTGGCGTTTCTGCGCCACCGGGCCCAGCGCGGCGTGGTGGGCCCTGACTTCGTCGAGCGCGAGCAGGAGCTGCTGCACCATCTGTGGCAGCGCAAGGAGATAGCCGGGCCCGCGCTGACCTATGCGGCGCGGGCCACGGGCCGGGTACGGGTGCCGCCGCCGTACATCGACTACGACGGCTACAACCCGTACCGGCAGTACTAGGTCCTGCTCGTCAGAGCCGGACCCCGGAGGAGCCGGACCTCGTAAGAGCCGGACCAGGTCCCGCTCGTCGGAGCCGCTCCTCGCCTCACACGACGTGTCAGGCGGACGCGGCGGTCAGTTCCGCCAGCTCGTCCGCCGTCAGCTCCAGTTCGGTGGCGGCCAGCAGCGCGGGCAGTTGCTCGGGCGTCCTGGCGGAGGCGAGCGGCGCCACGACGGTCGGCTGCGCCGCCAGCCAGGCCAGCGCGACGGTCGCGACCTCGGCGCCCCGCGCCCCGGCGATCCGGTCCAGCGCGGCGAGGACCTGGGGACCACGCTCGTCGTCCAGGTACTTGCCCGCCCCCTCGGCACGCGCGCTGTCGACGGTCGTCCCGGGGCGGTACTTGCCGGTGAGGAAACCGGAGGCGAGGGCGAAGTACGGCACGGCGGAGAGACCGTGCCGGGCCGCGACGTCCTGGAGCTCGCCCTCGTACGTGTCCCGCGAGACCAGGTTGTAGTGCGGCTGGAGTGCGACGTAGCGGGCCAGCCCCTCGCGCTCGGAGAACTCGACCGAGGCGGTGAGCCGCTCCGGGCTGATGTTGGAGGCGGCGATCGCGCGGACCTTGCCGTCCCGGACCAGCTGGTCAAGGGCGGTGATGATCTCCTCGACCGGGACACCCGGGTCGTCGAAGTGCGTGTAGTACAGGTCGATGTAGTCCGTACGGAGCCGGCGCAGCGACTCCTCGGCGGCGGCCCTGATGGTGTCCCCCGCGAGGCCCTGGTACCGCGGGTGGCTGCCGACCTTCGTGGCGATCAGTACGTCGGAGCGGTTGCCGCGCGAGGCCATCCAGTCGCCGAGGACCGTCTCGGACTCGCCGCCCTCGTGGCCCTCCACCCAGGAGGAGTACGTGTCGGCGGTGTCGACGAAGTTGCCGCCCGCGGCGGCGTACCCGTCCAGCACGGCGAAGGACTGCGCCTCGTCGGCGGTCCAGCCGAAGACGTTGCCGCCGAGGGCGAGTGGGAAGACCTGAAGATCGGAGGAGCCCAGCTTGCGAAGATCAGTCATGAGTTGATCAACGCCCGCCCGGACCGGCCCTATTCCGCCCGGCCGTCACGGCATCCGTCCGGCCGTCACGGCAGGGGGAAAGCCGTCGGCTCCGGTGTCCGGAGGTGGACGCCGGAGCCGTCAGGGCTGTCAGGGCTGTCAGGGGGTGAGTCCCTTGCTCTTAGGGGGTGAGCCCCTTGTCGCGCAGCCAGGCCGTCGGGTCGATGCCCGTACCGCCCGGCGTGTGGACTTCGAGGTGCAGGTGCGGGCCTGTCACGTTGCCGGTCGCGCCGACGCGGCCGATGACCTCGCCCGTGGTGACCTGCTGCCCGGCGCTGACGGTCATCGAGGACTGGTGGCAGTACCAGATCTCCGTACCGTCATCCAGCTCCAGGACCGTGCGGTAGCCGTAGGAGCCCGACCAGCCGGCCGACGTGACCGTGCCGCTGTGCACGGCCTTGACCGGCGTGCCCGTCGGTGCGGCGAAGTCCAGGCCCGTGTGGTACCCGGAGGACCACATGGAGCCGGCCTCGCCGAAGGTGGAGGTGATCGTGTACGAGGAGGTCGGGAGGACGTAGCTCAGGGCCAGCTTGGCCAGTCGCTCCGCCTCGGCCTTGGCCTTGGCTTCGGCCTCCGCCTTCTTCTTCGCGGCCTCGGCCTTCTTCTCGGCGTCGGTCTGCTGTTGCTTGGCCTCGGCGGCGGCCTTCTCCGCGGCGGCCGTCTCGGCGGCCGACTTCCGCAGTGCGTCGGCCTCGGCCTGCTGCTGGTCGGCCTGCTGGAGGATCCGGGCGCGCAGGGCCTCGCCCGCGTCGGTGGCGCCCTGCTCGGCGTCGGCGCTGGTGATACCCGCCGTGGTGAGCGGGGCGGCGGCGAGCGGGGTGTCCGGTTCGGCGTCGTGGGCCATCAGCGCGCCCATGCCGGGCAGCGACGCGGCGTCCGGAAGGTGGTTGGTGATCGTGTCGGGCAGGGAGATCGAGACCGCGGGCTTGTCCTGCGCGGTGGCCATGCCGCCCGCGCCGACGGCGGCGAAGACGCCGACCCCGAGGACCGTGGAGCTGCGGGCGATTCCGTTGCGGGCTATGCCGCCGCGCTTGGCGACGCGGTGTCTGCCGCGTACGGGGCGGAGGGACTCCTCGGTGGGGTTCCACTCCCCCACCTGCCGGTCCGTCTCGTTGCCGAAAGGCGGAGTTTCGAAAGAATATGTTTCGAAGGGTGCTTCGGGGGCAGGCTGGTTGGACGCCACGCGGGCGCTCTCCTTTCCTTCCTTCTCGCCTACCGGGTTAGCTGACGGGTTCGGAGCAGGAAGGTCTCCTACGAGCGCACGCCGCGCAGGGCAGCGAAAAGCACCCGATTCACCCCAATTGTTGGTTCCCCGGTTCCCTTGCGGGATTCGGCGCATGCGCGCGGCGCCGTCCGACGACGGCAGGGACGACCGCGCTGCGTTATCGAACGTTAATAGAGAGTCGGGCCTTATTCCAAGCCATTCCCGATGATCATTAACAACTTCGCATCGGACATACCCGGATATTCACGAAGGAAAGTGGACGAGTCGAAAGCCCCTCGCTCTCCTCGTCCCCTCTGACGGTGTGTCATATGTTATGCGGAGGGAGAGCCGATCATTACCGACGGTGGCGGGGCGCCAGAGGCATCAGAGCCGCAAGCGGCCCCCGGGCCGTCGGGCCTGAAGGGGCCCGGCATCAGGCGCGGCGCCCCTCGTCCGGCTCAGCGCCCCTCGCCAGGAGTCGGGCCCCGTCAGGCGCAGGGCCCCGTCAGGCGCGTCACGGGATGACAGGCGCGATGGGGGTGGCGGGCGCGGGCGCGACGGTCGGCATGCCGGGCCGCTCCCGCCGCCCCTCGTCGGGCCTGCTGACCGCCAGCAGCGCCATGTCGTCCTGATTACCGCCGCCCGTGTGCAGGCGTACGTCGTCGATCAGCTCCTGCAGCAGTTCGTCGGGCCCCTGGAAGGTCTGCCCGGTGAGCCGCTCACGCGGGAGGTAGAAGACCCCCTGACTGTTGCGCGCCTCGGTGAGCCCGTCCGTGTAGAAGAGCAGCGTCGAACCGCTGGGGTACTCGGCCTGCTCCGCCCGGTCCGGCCACGCCCCCAGTTCGCTCATCCCGAGCGGCAGGGCTGCATTGGTCGGTGCCAGCATCCGCACATCCCCGTCGCCGGTCATCATCAGCGGCTCGGGGTGCCCCCGGTTCACCAGCCGTACGACACCCTCGCCGTACGGGATCTCCGCGAGCACGGCGGTCGTGAACCCCTCGAAGGCGTCCAGCCCGTCGCGGCGCGTCCCCTCACGGGTCAGGGCACGCTCCAGCCGCTGCGCGACCCCTTCGAGCGAACTCTCCTGCTCGGCCGCCTCCCGGAACGTCCCGATGAGGACGGCCACCGCTTCGACGGCCTCAAGCCCCTTCCCCCGTACGTCCCCGACCACCAGGCGCACCCCGTACGGCGTGTCCTGGACGGCGAACAGGTCACCGCCGATGAACGCGCCCTCCTGCGCCGCCTCGTACCGCGCGGCGACCCGCAGCCCGCCGATCCGCTCGGCGGGTCTGGGCAGCACAGCGCGCTGCGCGGTCTCGGCGATGATGCGCGCGGAGGCGAGTCTCGCGCCGCTGCGGCGTACGACCCCGTTGATGAAGATCGCGAGAACGGAGACGATCACCACCGTGAGCAGCTCGGTGAGCGATTCGGCTCTTCCCAGCGCGTTGTTGTAGACCTCGACGCCCAATTCCGCGGCGAGCGAGACCGAGGCGACCAGGATCGTCCCCAGCAGGGGATAGAACGGCGCGGCGACGAGCGGCGCGGCGGCGAAGAGTGGTGCGGCGGTGAAACGGGCCGGGGTCGCGAAGTCGAAGATCAGCCCGGCGAGGATCAGCACGACGGGCAGATAGAGCACCATCCGCCGCCCACCGGGGCGCGGCCCTCGGCCGGGATTGCGGCCCGCCCCGCCGCCGGCCCAGAAGCCCGGGCCGAAGTCCGCGCCGCCGCCGGCCCAGAAGTCGGCGCCGAAGTCCACGCCGCCGACCCGTCTGCCCCGGCCACCGCCGAGCCAGAATCCGGCCTCCTGATCGGCCCGCCGGCTCCTGCTGCCGTCGTCGGTCTCTCTGGTCTTCCTCAGCTTCCCCACCAGTGGTCTCCTGCCGGTCCGCTTCGGCTGCGGACGGTGCCGCGCCCTGTCCAGGCTGGCCGATGCCGCTCCGGGCGGCGACTTGCCATCGGCCGAATGGGCTACGGGGCGGGTCCGTGGGCCGGCCCCTCGGGGGGTCCCGGACGGGCTCCTCCCGCGAGTCCCTCGGCAGGTCGATGACCAGTAGGTCAGTCGGTGAGGCGGCGCTCGGCGTACACCTCCAGGGTGTCCCGCACGAGGACAGCCGTTCCTACACCGTACTGGTCATAGACACTGACGAACCTGTTGTCATCCACATAAACCTTCCCAATTCTGACAACATACGACTTCGCGACCGGCGATGTCGCCGAGAGCCACGCGCAGTGGCGCTCCGCGACGGCCTGCGCCTCATCACCGCCGGCGGGCAGAACCCGGCCTCCTGCGTCCGGCCCCGGTCGCGGGCGATGGAGTCGTGACGGTCGTGGAATTCCCGCTGCTCACGCTTGCTCAGCGCACGCCACCAGCGGTCGCCCTTCGCGTACGCGTCCTTGCCCCCACCGCTGGGTCACCTCCCGCTCGTACGGGGTGGGGTCGAAGCCGTCGAGCACTTCCCCGGCCATGCGGCCATGAGTTCCTCTCCCGTCGCGGTCTTGTGCGGAGTGGTCCGTACGGACGCGATGAGCCGTCCGATGCGCTCACGCACCCGCTCCAGCAGCCGCAGGTGCGTACGCAGGGCGGCGGCCGTGTCCTGCTGGCCGTCGAGGATCCCGGCGATGGCGGGCAGCCCGAGGCCGAGCTCCCGCGGCAGCAGGATCCGCCGCAGCCGGACCACGGCGTGCTGGTCGTCGTAGCGGTGGCCGTTGGCACCGGTCCCGCCCGGCTCCAGCAGGACCGGCGCGGACTCGGGAAGCGTGCGCGCGATCCGCCGTTACGCGGTGTCAAGGCACTGCCCCGGTACGGCAGCCCTGAGGGCGGACGACAGCGACGGGCGCGAGCGAACATGACGAAGGCCCGGATCCTTCAAGGATCCGGGCCTTCGTTCTCTTCTTCAGTAGCGGGGACAGGATTTGAACCTGCGACCTCTGGGTTATGAGCCCAGCGAGCTACCGAGCTGCTCCACCCCGCGTCGTTGAACTCAACTCTACGTCATCCCGAGCGTCCTCATGACCACTCCGGGGGCCGCGGTCTAGGCGGCTTCGACGACATCGGCCCGCACCGCTGCGGCCCACTCCACCAGAAGCCGCTGATAACGCTCCTGCTCGGCGGGCGACAGCGCGCCGCCGGCCCGCCCCCACAGGGCGCGGATGTCCGCGTTGACGGCCACGGCGGACCGCACGGGCTCACCCGCGCGCGCCCCGGCGGAAGAGGCAGGGGCAGAGGCGGAGGCAGAAGACGCCGAAGAAACTAAAGGCCTGGAAGAAAGGGACGAGGAAACGGACATGGGGGTAAGGCTACGGCCAGCCACTGACAGTCGGCGGAGCGTGTCCCCCTACGCTTACACCGGTGATCGAAACCATCGTGTTCGACGTCGGGGAGACCCTCATCCGCGACGACCGGTACTGGGCTTCCTGGGCCGACTGGCTGGGGATTCCCCGGCACACCATCTCCGCCCTCGTAGGCGCCGCCACCGCCCAGGACAAGGACAGCGCCGAGGCGCTCCGGCTCATCAAGCCCGGCATGGACGTGGGCGAGGCGTACCGGGCCAGAGAGGTGGCGGGCCGCGGTGAGCACCTCGACGAGTCCGATCTCTACCCCGACGTACGGCCCGCCCTCGCGGGGCTGCGGGCCCTCGGCGTCCGTGTCGTCCTCGCGGGCAACCAGACCGTCAAGGCCGGCGAACTGCTGCGCGGGCTGGACCTGCCCGTCGATCTTGTCGCCACCTCCGGCGAATGGGGTGTCGCCAAGCCGTCCCCGGAGTTCTTCGGCCGCGTCGTCGAGGTGGCGCGGACCGCGCCCGAGCGGACGGTGTACGTCGGCGATCATCCCGCGTACGACCTGTTCCCCGCCCGGCGGGCGGGCCTGCGCACCGCTCACCTGCGGCGCGGCCCCTGGGGCTACCTCTGGGCGGACGACCCGGAGGTGGTCGCGGCGGCGGACTGGCGGATCGACGGGCTGACGCAGCTCACGTCGATCGTGGCGGACTGAACGCCGGGCCCTCGGAGCACGTCGTCACCCGGGCCCTCGGAGCGCGTCGTCAGCCGCGTCCTCGGGGTACGTTTCCGCACCGCTCGTTCACTCCGCGCCGTATTCGTGCGCGGGGCCTCCCTGCCACTCCACCCAGACCGGGTCGTCGATCAGCTCCCAGGCGTCGGGCAACCCTGCCTGACGCAGAAATTCGATCAGATGGTCGTCCGAATGGGCGAGCCCCATGATCCGCCCACGGACCGTGACCCGCCGCCCGCCCGTCCCGGACGCCCGGTGTACGACGATCGGTGCCTCATTCATAGGCCCCAGCCTGCGACGATCCGCCGCGCTCCGCAGCCTCGGGACGCCACACGAGTGCGGGGGCACCGCCCATTCGTCCGTGGCGGTGCCCCCGCACTTCCGCGCGGCGCGGGTCGAGACGGATCAGCCGATCAGCCGCCGACGTACCAGCTGAACCCGCCCGAGGAGGCGGCCACAGCGAGCAGGACGACGAAGAGAACGAGATCGATGATGCCCAGAGTGATACCGGCCTTCGCCATTCCCGCACCGCCCTTGGTGGCCGAATGCCGCAGCCCGACCGCGCCCAGGACAATGGCCACGGGCCCGAGAATCACGTTGAATACAAAGAGTCCGATGATTCCGCAGACAAGGCTCGCGATCGCCAGGCCATTCGTGCGCGACCGGGCGGGTGCGGAGGAATTTCCGTAACTCGTCATCACATTCTCCCGTCGTGCTGTTGACGTCGTTGATTCCACTCATGCCGTTGATGCCGCTGAGGATTCCGCTGGTGATTCTTCGCTCCATCGTGTTCCCCCGCCGCGCCCTCCCATTCCCCGGAGAATTCGGAGCGCCCGCCGGACTGGCGTTCCGGGCGAGCGGGCGCACACTGGAGACGCACGCTCCGGTGTGCCGGTGACGGGGCTCACCGCAACCACGGGCGCTGTCCGCCGACGGTCCCTGGACACGCTCGTGACCAGGAGGAACCGCCGTGGAATTCGATGTGACCGTGGAGATCCCCCAGGGATCCCGCAACAAGTACGAGATGGACCATGAGGCGGGACGGATCCGGCTGGACCGGACCCTGTTCACCGCCACCCGCTATCCGGCCGACTACGGCTATATCGACGGGACTCTGGGCCGGGACGGTGATCCGCTGGACGCCCTTGTGCTGGTCGGGGAGCACACGTTCCCGGGGTGTGTGATCCGGTGCCGGGCGATCGGGATGTTCGTCATGACCGATGAGAAGGGGCCGGACGAAAAGGTGCTGTGCGTCCCGGCGCACGACCCGCGTAACGCCGGCCTTCAAGATCTCGACGACGTCCCTGTCTTCGACATACGGGAGATCACCCACTTCTTCGAGGTCTACAAGGAACTGGAGCCCGGCAAATCCGTGGAGGGCTCCCATTGGGAGGGCCGCGGTCAGGCGTACGCGGAGATCGACGCCTCCCGGTCCCGCGTCGGCGAGGAAGGCTGATGCCGATGCTGCGTATCGCGCGCCTGCACGCCATCGAGATCCTCGACTCCCGCGCCCGCCCCACCCTCGCCGTCACCCTGACCACGGACAGCGGTCTGCGGATCCGCGCCGGTGTCCCGTCCGGGGCGTCCACCGGTGCCAGGGAAGCGGTCGAACTGCGCGACGGTGACCCCGGGCGTTTCGCCGGACAGGGCGTGCTGCGGGCGGTCGCTCACGTCAACACCGCGATCGCGCAGGCGCTCGTCGGCCAGCGCTTCGCGTCGGTCACGGAACTGGACGCGGCGCTGATCGACCTGGACGGGACTCCCGACAAGTCACGCCTGGGCGCCAACGCCGTCATCGGCGTCTCGCTCGCCGCCGCCCGCGCGGAAGCGGCCCAGTACGACCGCGAACTGTGGCAGCACATCGCCGCGCTCTCCGGCGCGGACCCCCTGCTGCCGGTGCCGCACTTCAATGTCGTCAACGGTGGCGTGCACGCCGCCAACGGCCTGGACTTCCAGGAGTTCATGCTCGCCCCGCTCGGCGCCCCCGGCCTCCCGGAGGCCGTACGAGCCGGCTCCGAGGTCTACGCCCGGCTCAAGGCCCGACTCGCCGCCGGCGGGTACGCGGTCGGCCTGGGCGACGAGGGCGGCTTCGCCCCCGCCATCGACCGCCCCGAAGACGTCCTGCGGGAACTGGTGGCCGCCATCACGGACGCCGGCTACACCCCCGGCCGTGACGGCGTGGCCATCGCGCTGGACCCGGCGGCCAGTGAATTCCGAACCGAGGACGGCCGATACCGGCTCGCGGGCGAGGACCTGACCACCGATCAACTCATCGACCGGTACGAAGAGATCACCGAACGCTTCCCCGTGTGGTCCATCGAGGACGGCCTGGGCGAGGACGACCGGGAGGGCTGGGCACAGCTGACCGAACGGCTCGGGGAACGGATCCAGGTGATGGGCGACGACATCTTCGTCACCAACCCGGCGATCATCTCCGAAGCGATCGAGAAGGACATCGGGAACTCCGCGCTGATCAAGGTCAACCAGATCGGTACGGTCACCGAAACCCTCGAAGCCGTCCGGGTCTGCCGGGAAGCCGGCTACACCCAGATGGTCTCGCACCGCTCCGGGGAGACCGAGGACACCTTCATCGCCGACCTCGCCGCCGGAGCGGGCTGCGGGCAGATCAAGTCCGGCGCCCCGGCCCGTGGCGAACGCGTCGCCAAGTACAACCGGCTCCTGGAGATCGCCGACGCGTGGCCGGAGCTGCCCTTCGGACTCGCCGCGAGGTGACGCGAGGCCATCAGGTGCGCGGTCCCCGTCAGCCCACAACGTCAGCCCCAGAACGTCAGCCCACAGCCACGGCCCCCAGCGCCACAGCCCCAGCCTCAGCCCGACAGCGTCTCGGCGACGGCGACGCCCACGAAGGCCGCGCCCAGCCCGGCCACCACACTGGCGACGACATTGGCCGCGGCGTAGAACCTGGCGCCGTCCTCGGCCAGCCGGAGCGTCTCGTAACTGAAGGTGGAGTACGTCGTCAGCGCCCCGCACAGCCCGGTGCCGACGAACAGCCGCACCTGGGAGGGTGCCGCCCCGGCCGTGGCCGAGCCCGTCACCAGCCCGAGGATCAGGCAGCCCACCACATTGACAGCGAACGTCCCCCACGGGAAGAGGGAGTCGTGCCGCCGCTGCACGGCCCGGTCCGTCAGATAGCGCAGCGGGGCACCGATCGCCGCCCCGACAAGGACCAGCAGCCAGTTCACCGCTTTCCTCCCCGGCCCGCGTAACGGATGAACGCGCACTCGTCCTGGATCACCGGCCCCTCGGTCACCGGTCGGCTTCGCCGAACTCCGGCGGGACGGCACGGACGCGTTCCTCATCATCCACGATCACGGCGGCCACCGGCAGGTCCCGCTCGCTCGCTTCAGAGCCCCGGCGCCCCGTGGCGCGCGTACTGGTCGAGCAGTTTGGTGCGCGCCACCTCAAGGCGGCGGGCGAGGATTTCGGCGATGTAGCGGGTCAGCATGAAGCCCAGCACCGGATCGTTCTCGCACAGCGCCCGGACCGCCGTTCCGTCGAATTCGTGGGCTCGTACCGGGCTGAACGCCTCCGCGCCGAAGTGCCACTCGTGCGGGGGAAACAGCCAGGACCAGCCCAGCAGGTCCCCGATACCGAGGTACTCGACCGTCACGCGTCGCCGTCCCGGCACGTTCAGATCGAGTGCGACAGCCCCCGAGCGGATGACCCAGAACCGGTCCGCCGAGGCCCCTTCCTCGAAGATCCTGGTGTCCTGGGGGAAAACGACATCCCGCGCCAGCTCCATCAGCGTGTCGCGGTGGGCGGCGGGAAGCACGGTCAGTGAACGCGTTGCGGAAGTCATGGCAGGGAACCTCCTTGCCGAGGGTCCCAAGGGCACCACCGGCTCAGATGTCTACGTAGTTGGGCAGATCGCCATATATCGATCGTATCTCCGTGACGCGATTTCCCTCCGGCCCGCCCGCCTCCGGCACCTCACGCCCCCGGCCCGCCCGCCTTCGCCTCGCCCACCTCCGGCACCTCACGCCTTCCGCGCCTCACGCCGGTCACCCCTTCGGCGCCTGCCGACCCCGCTGAGCCTTCCGGTGCTCCGGGCCCGGCGCGAAGGCACCGGCGCTCAGCACGGAGAGCAGCATCCATCCGGCGGCGTAGAGGAACCCGGCGGTCGGCGAGACGGCGGTGTACAGGGCTCCGACGACGACGGTGGCGACGACATCACCGACCGCCTGTACGGCCCCGAGAAGGCCGAATCCGCTCCCGCGCAGCCGGTCCGGCAGAAGCTGGGCGACCAGCGCGGATTCCGCGGTCTCGGCGCAGCCGATACCGGCCCCCGCGAGGGCGAAGAAGATCAGCAGCGCCCACCAGGAGTGGGAGCCCGCCGCGAACCCGGCGTACGCCAGCACATAGAGGGCCGATCCGGCGGCGAAGACGACGCGTGGCCCCGCCCGGTCGATCCAGTGGCCGCCGGTGTAGGCGATGACCGCGCCGACCGCGTTGTGCGCCGCGTAGATGAGGATGGCCAGCGACGCCGCGGCGGCGGCCGAACGGCCGGCCGTGTGCAGGAGCTGCGTGGCCCGCAGGATCAGCAGCGTGACGGCGAGATTGCCGAATTCGAAGAGCAGGATCGGCAGCATGGGCCGGAGCAGTCCCGCGCCCCGCATCCCGGCGAAGTGCAGCCGGATCGGTTCCCGGCCGCCGTCGGCGTGCAGGCGGCGGGCCTCGCGGGCCGCGACGGTGATCGTGACGGCGGCCAGGATGCCGGGGATGAAGGCGAACCAGATCGCCGGCCGGATACCCAGCCAGGCCACCAGACCGGCGGCCGCCAGTGGGCCGGCCACCGCGCCGAGGTTGTCCCCGGCGCGCTCCAGGCCGTACGCCCGCCCGTAGGCGCGGGGCGGGACCAGGGACGCGAGCAGCGTGTCCTTGGCCGGGGACCGCAGCCCCCGGGACGCCCAGGCGAGAGCGCGCAACACCCCCACCTGCCAGACCGCCGTGGCGAAACCGATGGCTCCGGTCGCGATGGCTGTCCCCAGGTAGCCGCCGCTCGCCATCCGGCGCCGCCGTCGCGGGTCGTTGGCGAGCGGGCCGCCGATCAGCTTGGTGACACCGGTCAGCGCGTCGCTGATGCCTTCGATCAGACCGAGCGAGGCGGCGGAGCCGTGCAGGACGCCGGTCACGAAGCTGGGGAGGACGGCGGTGGCGACCTCGTGGCCGGCGTCGGAGAGGAGACTGGTCACGCCGACGCTGCCCACCCCGACGGTCAGCCACGGCCCGTCCCCGTCCGGGCGAGGCGGCCCGTCCGGGGCCGGAGTGAGATGCGCGGGCCCAGGATCCTCAGGCACGAGTCCGTCCCCCTGCCGGGTCTGGCGGTCACGGAAGACGCCATCATCCGCGACGGACACCTCCGCCGGCGCCGGGGCACGCCGCACCGGCCCTCAGGTACTGATGGCCGGTCATCCGCAGCTGTCGGCGGTCAGCGGCGGTCAGCGGTCGACGGCGCTTCAGGGGCGGTCAGCGATCGACGGCGTCGGCGGCCGGCGCGAAAGCGGTCCGGCCGCCTCTCCGGACGCCTCTCCCGTTTCTCCGGATGCGGCGCGGTGGCGGAGCGGGCAATGTTTGTTCGGTGGGCCCGCAGCCGAGAGCGCAGTTGATCCCCGTCGGTGTCGTCGCGCTGGCGGTGCTGATGGATCTGGTCACTCCGACCGAGGTGACGTTCGCACCGCTGCTCCTGGTCGCGCCCGTGGTGGCCGCTCCCCTGCTGCCGCCGGCCCTCATCGCCCTGGTCGGCCTCACCGCGATGACGTTCCACGCCTTCCTCACCTATCTGGACGGCACCTTCGGCTGGCAGAGCGGGCTGGCGAGCCAGCTCTCCATCGCGGCCGTCACCGCGCTGGCCATCGGCATCAACCGGGCCTTTCAGCTACGGGACACCAAGACCCTGCGCGCCCGGGAGGTCGCGGCGGTCGCCCAGGGCGCCGTCCTGCCCACCCCACCCTCCAGCCTCGGCTCCCTGCGCATCGCCGCACGGTACGTCCCCGCCGAGGACGAGGCCCTGATCGGCGGCGACCTGTACGTCGTACAGGACACCCCGCACGGCACGCGCCTGATGGTCGGTGACGTCCGGGGCAAGGGGCTCGGAGCGGTGGCGGCGGTCTCCGTCGACATCGGGGCCTTCCGGTACGCGGCCGACGAGGCGCCCGACCTCCACCACCTCGTGCACTCCCTGGAGCTGGCTCTGCTGCGGGAGGGGGAGCGCCGGGCGAACGTGGACGAGCAGGAGGGCTTCACCACCGCGCTCATCGTGGAGTTCCCCCCGGACCAGGACATCGTGCGCGTCGTCAACCGCGGCCACCCGCCGCCCCTGCTGCTCGGCGCGCGAGGGACGGTCACCCCGCTGGAGCCGTCGGAAGAGGCTCCGCCCCTGGGCATGACCACTCTGGGCACCTGGGCCTCGCCCGTCGACACCTTCCCGTTCCCACCGGGGTCGACGCTCCTCTGCTACACAGACGGAATCACCGAGGCCCGGGACGCCACCGGCTCCTTCTACGACCCCGTCGACCGGCTGCCCCGGCTGGTGCAGCACCGCGCCCTCGGCAAGGCCCGCCCGCTCACCCCCGAGCAGATCCTGGACGCGCTGATCCACGACGTCGCCCGCCACAGCGGCGGCATCCCCCAGGACGACCAGGCCCTCCTCGCACTGCACCGTCCGGCCGCTCTGCCGCGCGAGACCCGGCAGGAGAGGCCCGGCACGACGACAGCGCCCTGACCGGTGAAAGCTGGTCAGGGCGCTGCGTAACAGACCGGAGGGGACATTCCCTCCCCACGTGCGGTAGGCCGTGTGGGACTCGAACCCACAACCAACGGATTAAAAGTCCGCTGCTCTGCCAATTGAGCTAACGGCCCTCGGCACAACACCCATGAGCATAGCCCGCCGGGGGCGGTGCGCCGATCGGGTATCCGGTCGTGGGGATGTCGCGCGGCGGCGGGGGCGGGGGATCGGGGGATGCGACAGGGCCCGTGCACCACCTGGAGGGTGGTGCACGGGCCCTGGTGAAGCGTCAGATCACTTCGGTGTCAGCGGCGGGTCAGCCGTTGCGCTTCCAGCGCGGCTTGTCGTCGCGGCGGCCGAAGGAGCCGGTGCCGGTGCCGCTGGTGCCACCACGGTGGTCGTCGCGGCGGACGAACGGACGGTCGTGGCCGCCGGCGCGGAAGCCGCCGCCCGTGGCCGGGCGGTCGTCGCGGCGGTCGCGGTTGAACGGACGGTCGGTGCCCCGGTCGTCCCGGCGGAAGCCGCCGGTGGGACGGTCGTCGCGACGCTGGAAACCACCACGGTCGCCGCCACGGTCGCCGCCACGGTCATCACGACGG
>NZ_JBITDJ010000019.1:0-105286 GCF_044454085.1 Streptomyces sp. NPDC051569 | reverse complement strand
GAAGCCGCCGGTGGGACGGTCGTCGCGACGCTGGAAACCACCACGGTCGCCGCCACGGTCGCCGCCACGGTCATCACGACGGTCGCCACCACGGTCGTCACGCGGCGTGTAACCGCGCGCGCCACCCCGGCCGCTGCGCTCGCCACGGTCGTCGCGGCGCTCGAAGTTTCCACGCTCGTCGCGCCGCTCCCGGCGCTCCTCGCGGGGCGCCGACTGCTGCTGCGGTACGGCAGCGGCCTCGGCCGCCGCGCGCTCGGCCTCGGCGGCCACCTCGGCCACCGCTGCCTCCGGGTCGTCGCCCCGCTCGCGCGCCGCGCGGGCGACCAGGCGGTCGGCCTCCTCGCGGAGTTCGACGGCGCGGCGCTGGACGCGCTCCAGCTGCTTGGTCAGGTCGGCGGCCTCGCGCTCGGCCTGCTTGGCCGCGTTGTTCGCCGAGTCGGCCTGGACCTCGGTGAGCGAACGGGCGCCGGTGATCTCGGCGACCTCCGGGTCGAACGCGCCGGCTCCGCCGACCATGTGGCGCGTGGCGTCGACGCCCGCGTCCTCCATCAGCCGGAAGATCTGGCGACGCTGGTGCGGCAGCGCCAGCGAGACGACGACACCGGACTTGCCGGCGCGCGCCGTACGGCCCGAGCGGTGCAGGTAGTCCTTGTGGTCACCGGCCGGGTCCACGTTCAGCACCAGGTCGATGCCGTCGACGTGGATGCCTCGGGCGGCGACGTCGGTCGCGACGAGCGCGTTGACGTAACCGTCCTTGAAGTCGGCCAGCGTCCGGGTACGCGCGCCCTGCGTCATACCGCCGTGCAGCGCGTCGGCCTTCACGCCCGAGTCGCGCAGCTGCTCGGCGATACGGTCGGCGCCCAGCTGCGTACGGACGAAGATGATCGTGCGGCCCTTGCGGGCGGCGATCGCCGCGGTGACCGGGGCCTTGTCCTTCGGCTTCACGACGAGGACGTGGTGGGTCATGGTCGTGACGTTGCCCTGGGCGCTGTCGACCTCGTGGTTGACCGGGTCGGTCAGGTAGCGCTTGACCAGCGTGCTGATCTCGTTCTCCATGGTGGCGGAGAAGAGCATCCGCTGACCGCCGGACGGCACCAGGTCGAGCAGCTCGGTGACCTCGGGCAGGAAGCCCAGGTCGGACATCTGGTCGGCCTCGTCGAGGACCGCGATCCGGACCTGGTCCATGGAGGCGGCACCACGGTTGATGAGGTCGCGCAGTCGGCCCGGGGTGGCGACGAGGACGTCGACGCCACGCTCCAGGGCGTAGATCTGATTGCTCATCGACGTACCGCCGCAGACGACCTTCATCTTCAGGCCGAGCACGTCGCCGTACGGCTGGAGCGCGTCCGCGACCTGCATCGCCAGCTCGCGGGTCGGGGTCAGGATGATCCCGCGCGGCTTCTTCTTCTCGGTGTGGCCGCCGGCGAGCGTCGCCAGCAGCGGCAGACCGAAGGAGAGGGTCTTGCCGGAGCCGGTACGGCCGCGGCCGAGGATGTCCTTGCCGGCCAGAGCGTCCGGGATGGTCGCCGCCTGGATCGGGAAGGGGGCGGTGACACCGTTCTGCGTGAGCTTGCGCACGACACCGTCGGGCAGGCCCAGGTCGCTGAACGTGAGGCCCGGGGCCTCGGAGGAGTCGTCGGACGAGGCGTCCGCGTCGGGGTCTTCGGAGTCGGCGGCGTCGACGGGGTCGACAGCCTCGGCGGGCTCAGCAGAGTCGACGGACTCGGCGGGGAGTACGGAGACCTCGTCGGTCTCCTGCGCCTCGGGGGAGTTGATGGCCTCGGGGGCCGTCTCGGGGGCCACTACGGCCACCGAGCCCTCAACGGTCTCCACCGTCTCGACGGTCACATCAGCGACCGTCTCAAGAGAGGTGGACTCGTTCTCGGGCATGACGGACTGGTCAGAACTGGAAATGGACATGCGAAATGCGAAACCTTCCGGAGTCTCGGCACGCGCCCAAACTCCGTGATTCGCAAATCGACCGCCTCAATGCGGTCCAGCCACGGCAAGGGAGAGTACGCGCCACGCGGCGCTCTTCTGTGTCGGCGCCGGGCAATGATCAAACGATCTACTACCATACGCACCCTCCCCCCACTAAGGCAAACCGCCCGCACCGAGACCCCCGTCACACCGGTCCCAGCTGCGGTGATGCCGCCGGTTCCTTCCGCATGCCCATCCCATCCCTCGGCGACAGGGCGCCAGTTCGCATGTCGGCCGCCGGGGACGCTGACGGCGGGTCGGGCGTCGGCTTCGGGGGCTCCGGCTCGGGCTGCGGACCCGGGTCCGGATCCGGGGCCTGCGACACCGGCGCGGAGGGGGGCGGCGCGGGGCGGGTGGGCTCCTTCGGCGGTACGGGGTCGGCCGGCGGCGGCACCGGCCTGCCGGGCCCCGGCCGCGCGTCCTTCGATTGCTCCGGCGAGGGCGCGGCGGCGGAACTGGGGCTCGGCGACGCGTTCTCGCCCTGGTCGTCCGGGCCGGTGCCGGCCGCCGGAGACGCCTTTCCCGTACGGTCCCGCAGGCCACCGGACACCCCCACCCCGGCCCCGGCGCCCGCGCTCGTACCGCCGTCGGGCTCGGCCGCGACGCCGTGCCGGTCCACCGGGCTGACGGGCGTCGGCCTTCCCGCGTCGTCGCCGACACTCATGCAGCCCCCTGAGGCCGCGACCGCCAGTGACGTGACGATCCAGACGGCGAGACGGCCTGGGACGGACAACTGGCGCACGGGCGGCACCTCCGGGACGGGAAAGGGATGAAGAGCAGAAAAAGGCAGGAAGCATCAGAAGACGGCATGAAAGGCTCTTCCCGCCAAGGGGTGGGGGAAGGTTTCCCTGCCCAACTTCCTTTTCGCCGCCGGGGACACGCCCGGGACCGCCCGTTCCCTCACCAGGGACACGCCAGGGACGCACCGGAGACCAGCCGGAGACACTCCAGGGACAGGCCTGGGGGCAGGCCCGGCGACACGCCACGACACCCGTCCGGGCGCCGGTTCAGCGCTCCCCCGCCACCCGGCGCACCACCCAGCGGGTCGCGGTCGCCGCCGCCCAGACCGCGCCCAACGCCCCGGCGACCGTCCCGGCCGCGTACCCGAGCGCCACCCCGGCCTCCCCGCGCCTCAACAAGCCGGTGAGCTCCACGGCGTACGCCGAGAACGTCGTGAATCCGCCGAGCACGCCGACCCCGAGGAACGGCCGTACCAGCGGATGTACGGTCCTGTCCGCCCTGGTGACCAGCACCATCAGGACGCCGATCAGCCCGCAGCCCAGCACGTTGATCCCGAAGGTCGTCCAGGGGAACGCGCCCCCGGCCGTGGGCCACAGCAGGGAGGCGCCGTACCGCGCCGAGGCTCCCGCCGCGCCTCCGGCCGAGATGGTGGCGAGCACCGGCCACTTGCGCGTGCCCGTCGTCTCGGCGCGCTGCGCGGGTACCAGCAGATCGGCATCCGGATCGACCGCGTCGCCCGGCGTCTCCGGACGAGACCCGGAGCCGGCCCCGGCCCCGGACTCAGCCCCATCCCCGGATCCAGCCCCGGAGCGGCTCACCCATACCCCAGCGCGTGCAGCCGCTCGTCGTCGATCCCGAAGTGGTGCGCGATCTCGTGCACGACGGTGATCTCCGACTCCGCCACCACGTCCTCGCGCGTCCCGCACATCCGCAGCGTCGGCCCCCGGTAGATGGTGATCCGGTCCGGCAGCACGCCCGCGTACCACTCGCCGCGCTCGGTGAGCGGAGTTCCCTCGTAGAGCCCGAGCAGCTCGGGGTCGGACGCGTCGGGTTCGTCCTCCACGAACACCGCGACGTTGTCCATCAGCCGCGTCAGCTCCGGCGGGATCCTGTCCAGGGCCTCGGCGACCAGTTCCTCGAACTCCTCGCCCGTCATCTCCAGCACCCCGCCATTGTCACGTAGGTCACGTCGTCGCGTCGGCCGGGTGGCGTGTCGGGTCCGGCGGGATCCGGCGGGCGGGCTCCGGTCGCGGCGTGCGGCCGCCCGTCACGCATGGCCGCCCGGGGCCCTGGGCATACGCGCCCAATGGCCCGCGACGCACACCGTTTTCCCCTCCGTACGGCCCTCTTCCGCCTCCCGGGCCGCCTTCGGTCCCGGCGCTCCGCCTCTATCGGCACCCTCGCCCTCGTCCACGCCCCGCATCCGTACACCCGCGCGCTCGGCCTGCTCGCCGTGGTGCTGCTGGGAGCCTGGCTCGGACTGCTGACGGTCGGCGGGGTGCGGGCGCCGGTCGGGCCGATGGACACCCGGATGACCCTCCGGCCTTCCCTGACCGGCGGAACGAAGATCAATGTGTCGCCGCTGGGAGCACTGGAGCTGCGCTCCCACACCGCCCCCCTGCGCCTCGACGTGGATGTCGACCGGCTGGACCCGGTCCGCTCGCGGGCCCTGGTCGAGCACCCCGAACGGCTCTCCGGCCTCCAGGACGAGGTCGGCCACGACGTCCGGGACGGCGCCACGGACCTGGCCGTACGGTCCGTCGTCGCCGTCGTCTCCGGCGCGACCGCCCTCGGTCTCGCCGTCTACCGCCGCCCCCGCCGCGCGCTGGCCGCCGGCGGGCTCGCGCTCACCCTGCTGGCTGCCTCCGGCGTCGGCGCGTACGCCACCTGGAACCCCCAGTCCGTCCTGGAGCCGAAGTTCTCCGGGCTGCTCTCCTCCGCCCCGCAGGTCGTCGGCAGCGCGCGGTCGATCGTCAGCGACTTCGACGTCTACCAGGAGGAGTTGGCGCGGCTGGTGACCAATGTGACCAAGCTGTACGACGCGACCTCGACCCTCCCCACGTACCAGCCGGACCCGGCCACCCTGCGGGTGCTGCACGTCTCCGACATCCATCTCAACCCGGCCGCCTGGCCGATCATCGGCTCGCTCGTGGAGCAGTACGGGATCGACGTGATCATCGACTCCGGCGACGCGATGGACCACGGCACCGCCGCCGAGAACGGCTTCCTCGACCCGATAGCCGACCTCGGCGTCCCCTATGTATGGGTACGCGGCAATCACGACTCCGCGACCACGCAGCGGTATCTCGAACGCATGAAGAACGTGCGGGTCCTGGACGAGGGCCGGGCCGTGACGGTGGCGGGGGTGCGCGTGGCGGGGACGGGTGACCCGCAGTTCACCCCCGACCGCTCGGTGCAGGCGCAGGGGGACCCGGCCGAACGGATGGCGGGCATCCGCCTCGCCTCCGCGCTGCGCGACCAGGAGCAGGCCGGCACCCCCGTGGACATCGCGGTCGCCCACGAGCCGGAGGCCGCGCGTCAGACCGACGGTCTGGTGCCGCTCGTCCTCGCGGGCCATGTCCACCACCGGGAGACCGAGGTCATGCCGCACGGCACCCGACTGAAGGTGGAGGGCTCGACGGGCGGCGGCGGGCTGCGTGCCCTGCAGAACGACAAGCCGGAGAAGGTGCGCGCCTCGGTGCTCTATCTGGACCGCACGACCAAACGGCTCCAGGCCTGGGACGAGATCACCCTGGGCGGCCTCGGCCTGACGACCGCCGAAGTCGCCCGGCATCTCCCGGAGGAGGCGGGCGCGCCCGGCGCGAACGCGTCCCGGGACCCGGACCCGGCGCCGAGTCCGTCTTCACCGACTTCGCCGACTTCACCGGCTCCGGGGCAGTCCCCGCGTACGGCCCCGGCGGCGGGCAGGAGCCCGTCACCGAGCGGCTCCGCCCCCGCCCCGCAACCCGCCTCGTCACCCGCCCCGCGACCCGTCCCGTAAACCGTTTTGGCGATAGCTCCCCGCATCCCATATGCTTCTCACGTCCCCGACGCGCTGCAAAGCGCCCAGGCGGGCCCTTAGCCCTCATCGTCTAGTGGCCCAGGACGCCGCCCTTTCAAGGCGGTAGCACGGGTTCGAATCCCGTTGGGGGTACGCATTACCGTGTGCGAGACTTGTGCTCGCACATTGCTTGGTCCTGTGGAGCAGCTTGGAGTGCTCGCCACCCTGTCAAGGTGGAGGCCGCGGGTTCAAATCCCGTCAGGACCGCTGCAGCCGCGAGGTTGCGTGGCTGGGTAGCTCAGTTGGTACGAGCGATCGCCTGAAAAGCGATAGGTCGCCGGTTCGATCCCGGCCCCAGCCACCAGAGCCCGCCAAGGGCCGAAGCCCCCACCGAGATTCTCGGCCGGGGGCTTTTTCGTGCGCCCGCACCGGCCGGGCCGCCCCCGCCGCGGCGGCCCGGCCGCCTTGCCGCCGCCCCGCCCCGAAATGGGTTCGCCACTCCGGAGGCCCGGGTGAGATCCTGGGCTCGGTATGTCTACTTCCTTCGCCGACCTCCAGACCCTGCTGGCCGACGTCTCGCTGCGCGACGCGCAGCGACTCGGCCGCCGCCTTGAGGGCGCACGGCGCATTCGCAAGCCCGAGGCGCGGCAGGCCGTGCTGGACGAGATCGCCGGTGAGGCCGGGAAGGCCGCCGACCGGACACGTGGGCGTGCCGCCCGGATGCCCGAGGTCTCGTATCCGGAGCAGCTGCCCGTCAGTCAGAAGAAGGACACGATCCTGGAGGCGATACGCGACCATCAGGTCGTGATCGTCGCCGGTGAGACGGGGTCGGGCAAGACGACCCAGATCCCCAAGATCTGTCTGGAGCTGGGGCGGGGGGTCCGCGGCATGATCGGGCACACCCAGCCCCGCCGGATCGCCGCCCGCACGGTCGCCGAGCGGGTCGCGGACGAGCTGGACACCCCGCTGGGCGAGGCCGTCGGCTGGAAAGTCCGCTTCACCGACCAGGTGGACCGGGACGCGACCTTCGTCAAGGTGATGACGGACGGCATCCTGCTGGCCGAGATCCAGACGGACCGCGAGCTGCTCGCCTACGACACGATCATCATCGACGAGGCCCACGAGCGCAGCCTCAACATCGACTTCCTGCTCGGCTATCTGGCCCAGCTGCTGCCCAGACGCCCCGACCTCAAGGTCATCATCACCTCCGCGACCATCGACCCCGAGCGCTTCTCCCGCCACTTCGGCGACGCGCCCATCGTCGAGGTCTCGGGCCGTACGTTTCCCGTCGAGGTCCGCTACCGCCCCCTCCTGGAGGAGGAGGGCGAGGAGGGCGACCGCGACCAGATCACCGCGATCGCCGACGCCGTGGACGAACTCCAGTCGGAGGGCCCCGGCGACATCCTCGTCTTCCTCTCCGGTGAACGGGAGATCCGCGACACGGCGGACGCCCTGGAGAAACGCAAACTCCGGGGCACCGAGGTACTCCCCCTCTACGCCCGTCTCTCGCACGCCGAGCAGCACCGCGTCTTCCAGCGGCCCTCCGGGAACGCGACCCGCAGGATCGTCCTGGCCACGAACGTCGCCGAGACCTCGCTGACCGTCCCGGGCATCAAGTACGTCATCGACCCGGGCACCGCCCGTATCTCCCGCTACAGCCACCGCACCAAGGTCCAGCGCCTGCCGATCGAGGCGATCTCGCAGGCCAGCGCCAACCAGCGCAAGGGCCGTTGCGGCCGTACGTCGGACGGCATCTGCGTCCGGCTGTACTCCGAGGACGACTTCGAGTCCCGCCCGGAGTTCACGGACGCCGAGATCCTCCGGACGAATCTCGCCTCCGTCATCCTCCAGATGACCGCGGCCGGCCTCGGCGACATCGAGAAGTTCCCCTTCATCGACGCGCCGGACCACCGCAACATCCGCGACGGCGTGCAGCTGCTCCAGGAGCTGGGCGCGTTCGACACGGAACGCACATCCCCCCCGGAAGGGCAGCGGGAAGAGCAGCGCGAAGGGAAGCGGGAAGGGAAGAAGGGGCAGCAGCTGACGCCGCTGGGCCGCAAGCTCTCCCAGCTGCCCGTGGACCCGCGCCTCGCCCGTATGGTCATCGAGGCCGACCGCAACGGCTGCGTACGCGAGGTGATGGTGATCGCCGCCGCGCTCTCCATCCAGGACCCGCGCGAGCGCCCCGCCGAGAAGCAGGCCCAGGCCGACCAGCAGCACGCCCGCTTCAAGGACGAGACGTCCGACTTCCTCGCCCTCCTCAACATGTGGCGGTACATCAGGGAGCAGCAGAAGACGCTCTCCTCCTCCGCCTTCCGCCGCATGTGCAAGTCGGAGTATCTGAACTTCCTGCGGATCCGGGAGTGGCAGGACATCTACTCGCAGCTGCGCACGGTCGCCAAGCAGCTGGGCATCCACCTCAACGAGGAGGACGCGGCGGACCAGGCCGTCCATGTCTCGCTGCTGGCCGGATTGCTTTCGCACATCGGCATGAAGGACGTGAAGGAGGCCGGCGGCGAGGGCGGCGGGAAGGCCGCGGGGAAGAACGAGTACCTGGGCGCGCGCAACGCGAAGTTCGCGGTGTTCCCGGGCTCGGCGCTCTTCAAGAAGCCGCCGCGCTTCATCATGTCCGCCGAGCTGGTGGAGACCTCCCGCCTCTGGGCGCGCGTCAACGCGAAGATCGAACCCGAGTGGATCGAACCGCTCGCCGGCCACCTCCTCAAGCGCACGTACAGCGAGCCGCACTGGGAGAAGGACATGGCGGCCGTGATGGCGTACGAGAAGGTCACGCTGTACGGCGTGCCGATCGTCGCCCACCGGAAGGTCAACTTCGGGCGGATCGACGCGGAGGCGTCCCGCGATCTGTTCATCCGCAACGCGCTCGTCGAGGGCGACTGGCGCACGCATCACCAGTTCTTCCATGACAACCGGAAACTTCTCGGCGAGGTCGAGGAGCTGGAACACCGCGCCCGGCGCCGCGACATCCTCGTGGACGACGAGACCCTGTTCGACTTCTACGACCAGCGGGTGCCGGAGAACATCGTCTCCGGCGCCCACTTCGACTCCTGGTGGAAGGCCAAGCGCCGGGAGGAGCCCGAGCTGCTCGACTTCGAGCGGTCGATGCTCATCAACGAGAAGGCCGGATCGGTCACCAAGGACGACTACCCGGACTCGTGGCGGCAGGACCAGCTGAAATTCCGGGTGACGTACCAGTTCGAGCCGGGCACGGACGCGGACGGTGTCACCGTCCATGTCCCGCTGCAGGTGCTCAACCAGGTCACCTCCGAGGGCTTCGACTGGCAGATCCCGGGGCTGCGCGAGGAGGTGGTCGTGGAGCTGATCCGTTCCCTGCCCAAACCGGTCCGCCGCCACTACGTGCCCGCGCCGAACTACGCGAAGGCGTTCCTGGAGCGTGCCGTGCCGCTCCAGGAGCCGCTGCCGGTCACGCTCGCGCGTGAACTCCAGCGGATGGTCGGAGTGCCGGTCGCGGCCGCCGACTTCGATCTCTCACGGATCGACGACCACCTCAAGATCACGTTTCGGATCGTCGACGAGCGGCGCCGCAAGATCGCCGAGGACAAGGATCTGGACGCGCTGAAGCTCCAGTTGCGGCCCAAGGCCCGCCAGGCCCTCTCCCAGGCCGCCGCGGCCACCGCCGAGCGGGCGGGCGGTGCGGCGATCGAGCGCACCGGCCTGACGGACTGGACGATCGGCGCGCTCTCCCGGGTCTTCGAGACCCGGCGGGCCGGTCAGCCGGTCAAGGCGTACCCGGCGCTGGTGGACGAGGGCGCGACCGTGGCCGTACGGCTCTTCGACACGGAGGCCGAGCAGCAGCAGGCGATGTGGTCAGGCACCCGGCGGCTGATCCTGCTGAACATCCCGGTCAACCCGGCGAAGTTCGCCTCGGACAAGCTCACCAACCAGCACAAGCTGGCGCTGTCCCGTAACCCGCACGGCTCGATCCAGGCGCTGTTCGACGACTGCGCGATGGCCGCCGCCGACAGGCTGATCGCCGATCACGGGGGTCCCGCCTGGGACGAGGAATCGTTCCGGAAGCTGTACGACAAGGTCCGCGCCGACCTCGTCGACGCGACCGTACGGACCATCGGCCAGGTCCAGCAGATCCTGGCCGCCTGGCAGGCCTGTGAGCGCCGCCTGAAGGCCACGAACAGCCTGACCCTGGTCAAGAACGTCCAGGACGTCAAGGACCAGCTGGCGGCCCTCGTACCGGCCGGCTTCGTCACCCGCACCGGACTGCGCCGGCTGCCGGACCTGATGCGCTATCTCGTGGCCGTGGACCGGAGGCTGCAGCAGATGCCGACGGCCGTCCAGCGCGACACCACGCGGATGGAGAAGGTCCACGAGATGCGGGACGAGTACGCGTGGCTGCTCGAACAGCTCCCGCAGGGGCGGCCGGTGCCGGCCCACGTCCTGGACATCCGCTGGATGATCGAGGAGCTGCGGGTGAGCTACTTCGCGCATGCGCTGGGTACGGCGCAGCCCGTCTCGGACAAGCGGATCGTGAAGGCGATCGACGCGGCGGCCCCGTAACGCGGGCCCGGGCGGTCTCAGTTCGACCGCACCCTCTGAGCTGCTGTACAGTCTGTTTCGCAGCCAAGGAAACACGGCAGCGAAACCTGGTCCTGTGGAGCAGCTTGGAGTGCTCGCCACCCTGTCAAGGTGGAGGCCGCGGGTTCAAATCCCGTCAGGACCGCAGTAGGAAAGGCCCCGCATCCCCCGGATGCGGGGCCTTTGCGTTGCCGCCGACCGCGCCTGCGGCGGATTCCCCGGCCGGGCGTCACGCGCTCCCCGGCGGGACCCGTTTCCCCCGCCGACCAGCGGACTTCCTCAGTTGCGGCAAGGACCGGCGACGCCGCGGTAACGCCGCAGTAATGGCGGGCTCAAATCCGTCGGGGCGGCTCTCCTCCGTCTTGACGGCGCCTTCGGCCAGGCGTAAATCAAGCAGGAGGGCCCCGTTCGACGCAGCCGGGGGCCGACACCGGGGGGTGTGTGGATGACCGCACCGACGACGAAGCGTGCGAAGCACGAGACACGAGCACTCCTGCGCGCTCACCTGGCGGCCGCGTCCGGTCACCCCCACCGGACCGGGTACTGCCCGATCTGCCATCGCCTCCAGCGGCTCGCCATGGAGCCCGCTCCGGCGGACGACGCCTTCGTCGTCGAGGACGGCGTCGGCTCTCCGGACGACCAAAGTCCCGCCGCTCCGGGACCTTTGACGGCTCGACCGTGATCTGCCCTGTGGTAGCGGCAGAGTTGGCAAGAGTCGTGCACTGTGACGTTAGTCACCGAACGAGTTTCTGGAGTGGCGGTTCTTACACCCGTCCTACAATCCACCAATTTAATATGTGCAATTGCACTCTCTCCCGAACCAGCCCCGGAGCAGTCCTGAACCACGCCCGGAGCGCCCCCGGAGCGACCCCTGACCATGCCCGGACCTGCCCCGGACCTGCCCCCGGCCCCGCCCCGTACCGCGCCCGAAGCATCCGGCCCGCCCCCGCAGGACAACCACAGGGCGTCCGCAGGGCATCCAGAGGGCATCCGAGCCGGGCAAGGACCGGGCGAGGAGGCCCGCCGACAAACTCTTTCGGAGCGCACAAAAAGATCGCGCTGGACTCGGCGGAGTCCAGCGCGATCGACGACTTACCCGTGTTGCTAGGGCATGGGGCCCGTTGGGGCAGGCGCCCGTCGTATGGAGCTATGGGTCGGGACGACCGAGTTGGGGGACCCGGCTGTGCCCTGCTTGTTGAGCCCTAATGAGCCCTGAACGGGTGTTCAGGCCTCACTGCGCTGCTGCGGAATACCCGCAAGCAACGCACGAACTTCTGCTTCGCGATACCGGCGATGCCCCCCGAGCGTACGGATGGACGTGAGCTTGCCGGCTTTTGCCCAGCGCGTGACCGTCTTCGGGTCCACGCGGAACATCGTGGCAACCTCAGCCGGGGTCAGCAGCGGCTCGGCATCAGGGGTGCGAGCGGTCATGAGCGGCCTCCTCGGGAGAACCGAACCATCTCGGTTCTTTCCTCTAAATTCTGCACCTTGACCCACGTTGCCCGAAATGGCAGACGCAGGCCGAGTCGGTTATAGGACGAACGGCTTGTCCTCGGCACTACAACTACACCATCCGTCCAGCCACGTCGGCCAAACCGATGGAATTGCCCTCTGAGGTGTTCATCAGCGGCGGAAGCCGATGGACCATGCCATAGCGGACAGTCACGGCACAGATACGATCAGTCACAGAGTGATCAGTAGTCATCAGACCCCCCAGACGGAGTGCAATGCTGAGCATTCCGTCCATACTTGGACGGAAGGAACCCTCCCCGGACTCCTTGTCCTATTTTGACACGAGGGTAGGTGATGGGCGCAAGAGCCCCGTTAGTGCGTTCCATCACCCTTAGAGACCAAAAAGCCCGGATCGGGACTTCCGCCCTACGCCCCGGTACCCACGCGCCCCGCGCCCGCTTCGTGCCCGGTTCGCGTCAGCGCGTTCCGGTGCGCCCCCGAACACTGCGGCGCGGACCCGCTGCTGGGGCTCGCCGCCCGGGACCCGTGCGCGGCGCTCAGTTGGCGGACTGACGGTCCCTGACGGCCCGCCAGCGCTCCGTGAGCCGTTTGTACGCCTCTCCCGCCCCTTCGCCGTCCCCGTCCCGCAGCGCGGCGATCCCGGCCGCCACATCCGCCGCCGACCGGTCCTCGGCCAGCAGGGCGGCCGGCAGGGCGTGCACCAGTCCGCCGTAGTCCAGCTCGACCAGTGAGCGCGGATGGAATTCCTCCAGCCACCGCCCCACATCCACCAGGCCGTCGATCATCGGCCCGTCGGCCACCGCCTCCCGCAGCGCCTTCAGCGCGCGGGCCAGCCGCCGCCGGGCCTCCACCATCGGGGTCCGGTAGCGCAGCACGGGCGCCCCGGGGCCGCCGGGCTCACCCGGTTCGTACTCCCGGTCACCGTCGGCGAAGAGCGTGAACCAGCGCACCGGCACCTGCCAGACCGCCGTCCTGATCCACGGCCGCGCGTCCGGGTTGAGGTTCCGCCAGCGCTCGTGGTCGGCGGTGGCCTGGTCCCGGACCACCGGCGGCAGTACGGCGTCCAGCAGCGGCACGGGCAGCGTCTCCGTCAGCTCCTCCAGCGCCAGCCAGCCGCGCAGCCGGGTCCGCCACGGGCAGACGCACACCACCCCGTCGACCTCGGTGACGAAGGCGTCCCCGCTCTCGTGGACCGGTACGGCCACCGGCGGGGTGGGCAGCAAGTCCGCCAGCGAGCGCCGCAGTTCGTCCTGCGCGGTCGGCGTGCGCTCCCGCCGGGCGTACCGCGCCCAGTGGCCCCGCTCCGGCTCGGGAAAGGCCGCCAGCGGTTCGTACACCCGCAGATAGGACGCGTATGGGACTGGGACAGAAGACACCGCCGGCATGCCGTGATCGTCCCACGCCGGCACCACCCGAGGGGGTGATCCTGGGCACTGCGGCTGATCCGCGTCCCCGCAGGAATTAATCTCGTGAGCAACCGGTCCCTCCCCACCCACCGGAGGGGCTTTCCACCGCCGCTTCGTACTTGGGAGTCACCACCGTGACCGATGTGACCGACGGCGTCCTGCACACCCTGTTCCGCTCGGAGCAGGGAGGTCATGAGCAAGTCGTGCTCTGCCAGGACCGTGTCACCGGCCTCAAGGCCGTCATCGCCCTCCACTCGACCGCCCTGGGCCCCGCCCTCGGCGGCACCCGTTTCTACCCGTACGCCTCCGAGGAGGAAGCCGTCGCCGACGCGCTGAACCTCTCCCGGGGCATGTCGTACAAGAACGCCCTGGCCGGGCTCGACCACGGCGGCGGCAAGGCCGTGATCATCGGTGACCCCGAGCAGATCAAGACCGAGGAGCTGCTGCAGGCGTACGGCCGCTTCGTGGCCTCGCTCGGCGGCCGGTACGTCACCGCCTGCGACGTCGGCACGTACGTCGCGGACATGGACGTCGTCGCCCGCACCTGCGCGTGGACGACCGGTCGCTCCCCGGAGAACGGCGGCGCGGGCGATTCGTCCGTCCTGACCGCCTACGGGGTCTTCCAGGGCATGCGGGCGAGCGCCCAGCACCGGTGGGGCGACCCGTCGCTGCGCGGCCGCACCGTCGGTGTCGCGGGCGTGGGCAAGGTCGGGCACCACCTGGTCGAGCATCTGCTCCAGGACGGCGCGCACGTCGTGATCACGGATGTACGGGAGGAGTCCGTACGCCGGATCACCGACCGGCACCCGCAGGTCGCCGTGGTCGCCGACAACGAGGCGCTGATCCGCACCGAGGGCCTGGACATCTACGCCCCGTGCGCCCTCGGCGGCGCACTGAACGACGAGTCGGTCCCCGTCCTCACCGCGACGGTGGTGTGCGGAGCGGCCAACAACCAGCTCGCCCACCCGGGTGTCGAGAAGGACCTCGCGGACCGCGGGATCCTTTACGCGCCCGACTACGTGGTGAACGCCGGTGGTGTCATCCAGGTCGCCGACGAGCTGCACGGCTTCGACTTCGAGCGGTGCCGCGCGAAGGCCGCGAAGATCTTCGACACCACGCTGGAAATCTTCGCACGTGCGAAGGAAGACGGTATTCCGCCGGCCGCGGCGGCCGACCGGATCGCCGAACAGCGGATGGCCGAAGCCCGCCGGGGCTGACCGTCACGGAGGGGCGGCCGGGCCGCCGGGGAGACGAGACTCACGCCGGTCGGCGGGTCGCCCCTCCAGAAGAGGTTAAAATCGCAGCTGACCAGCGAGGACGGGGCGCCTCGCAGGTCCTGCGCCGGGGCGCGTCATGCGGGCGGCGTACCGTATGGCCACGGAAGCAGGTACCGTTGAAGCCCTACGGACGGGTCTCTCCGCGGAGGACTCGTTCTGATTCATGAACGCGTGTCAAGACTCTGGGGCCGTCGAGCCCCGTCACCGAGGGGGTCGAGCCATGGGGCGCGGCCGGGCCAAGGCCAAGCAGACGAAGGTCGCCCGCCAGCTGAAGTACAACAGCGGCGGGACAGACCTGTCGCGTCTGGCCAATGAGCTGGGCGCATCGCCTTCGAGTCAACCGCCGAACGCTGAGCCGTTCGAGGATGACGACGAGGAAGATGACCCGTACGCACAGTACGCGGATCTGTACAACGACGACGAGGACGAGGACGACGAGTCCGGCCCCTCGACGCAGCGCCGCGGCGCTTGACGTCCGCATACTTCGAGCATTCGCTCCTTCGAGCATTCGCTCACACCGGCCCGGTCCGGGGCCCAGGTCCTGGACCGGGTTCTGTGCTGCCCGCGCGCTCCGTGCCGCCCTCGCGGCGGCTCGGCCGGAGCCGAGCCAGGCTGACGATGCTCTTCACGCACCGTTCGACCGCCTCAATCGCCGACCCGCCCGCAGGCGCCCCGATGTCTTTCCGGGCGCCCGCGAACGATCAGCTCAGCTCTGATAGTCGCCGGTCAGCGCCGCTCCGGTGGCGTGGTCGCCGCGCTCGGTGATCTCGCCGGCGACCCAGGCGTCCACGCCACGGTCGGCGAGCGTGGTCAGCGCGGAATCAACCGAGTCCGCCGGGACGACGGCGATCATGCCGACGCCCATGTTCAGCGTCTTCTCCAGCTCCAGGCGCTCCACCCGGCCCGCCGTGCCGACGACGTCGAAGACCGCGCCGGGCGTCCAGGTCGAACGGTCGACCGTGGCGTGCAGCTGATCCGGGATCACCCGGGCCAGGTTGGCGGCGAGGCCGCCGCCGGTGATGTGACTGAACGCGTGCACCTCGGTGGTCCTGGTGAGCGCCAGGCAGTCCAGCGAGTAGATCTTGGTGGGCTCCAGCAGCTCCTCGCCCAGCGTGCGGCCGAACTCCTCGACCTCGCGGTCCAGCGACCAGCCGGCCCGGTCGAAGACCACGTGCCGGACCAGCGAGTACCCGTTCGAGTGAAGACCTGAGGACGCCATGGCGATCACCGCGTCACCCGTACGGATACGATCCGCGCCGAGCAGCTGGTCCGCCTCGACCACACCCGTACCGGCGCCGGCGACATCGAAGTCGTCCACGCCCAGCAGGCCGGGGTGCTCGGCGGTCTCGCCGCCGACCAGGGCGCAGCCGGCCAGGACACAGCCTTCGGCGATGCCCTTCACGATGGCGGCGACCCGCTCGGGGTGAACCTTGCCGACACAGATGTAGTCGGTCATGAAGAGGGGCTCGGCGCCGCAGACGACCAGGTCGTCGACGACCATGCCGACGAGGTCGTGGCCGATCGTGTCGTACACGCCCATCTTGCGGGCGAGGTCGACCTTCGTGCCGACACCGTCGGTGGCGGAGGCGAGGAGCGGACGCTCGTAGCGCTTGAGGGCGGAGGCGTCGAAGAGGCCGGCGAAGCCGCCGAGGCCACCGAGAACCTCGGGGCGCTGCGTCTTCTTCACCCACTCCTTCATCAGCTCGACCGCGCGGTCACCGGCTTCGATGTCGACGCCCGCGGCGGCATAGCTGGCACCAGTAGTCGTCTCAGACATTGCTGGGAACTTTCCTGTCGTCATACGGGGGTGTTACGGGCGATTACGGGCGACGGAGCGCTTCGGCGGCGGCCGTGCTGGCCGGACCGGCGGCCAGCTCGGTCTCCAGGAGCTGCTTGCCGAGCAGCTCGGGGTCCGGCAGCTCCATCGGGTACTCGCCGTCGAAACACGCGCGGCAGAGGTTCGGCTTGTCGATCGTGGTCGCCTCGATCATCCCGTCGAGGGAGATGTAGGAGAGCGAGTCGGCGCCCAGGGAGGTGCCGATCTCCTCGATCGTCATGCCGTTGGCGATCAGCTCGGCGCGGGTCGCGAAGTCGATACCGAAGAAGCACGGCCACTTCACCGGCGGGGACGAGATCCGGATGTGGACCTCGGCCGCGCCCGCCTCGCGGAGCATCTTGACCAGGGCGCGCTGGGTGTTGCCGCGGACGATCGAGTCGTCGACGACCACCAGGCGCTTGCCGCGGATGACTTCCTTGAGCGGATTCAGCTTGAGACGGATGCCCAGCTGGCGGATGGTCTGGGACGGCTGGATGAAGGTCCGGCCGACGTAGGCGTTCTTGACCAGGCCCGAGCCGTACGGAATGCCGCTGGCTTCCGCGTAGCCGATGGCGGCGGGGGTGCCGGATTCCGGCGTCGCTATGACGAGATCGGCCTCGACAGGCGCTTCCTTGGCGAGTTTCCGGCCCATTTCCACCCGGGACAGATAGACGTTCCGCCCGGCGATGTCCGTATCGGGACGGGCCAGGTAGACGTACTCGAAGATGCAGCCCTTGGGCTTCGCTTCCGCGAATCGCTGGGTTCGCAGACCGTTCTCGTCGATGGCGATCAGCTCGCCCGGCTCGATCTCCCGGACGTAGGCGGCGCCGCAGATGTCGAGAGCGGCGCTCTCGGAGGCGACCACCCAGCCGCGCTCCAGCCGGCCGAGGACCAGCGGGCGGATGCCCTGCGGGTCACGGGCCGCGTAGAGCGTGTGTTCGTCCATGTAGACGAGCGAGAACGCGCCCTTCACGTCGGGCAGGATCTTGGCGGCGGCCTCTTCGAGCGTCAGGGGCTTGCCGTCGTCATCCGTCTGGCCGGCGAGGAGCGCCGTGACCAGATCGGTGTCGTTGGTCGCGGCGACCTGCGTCGAACGGCCGTTCTCCTTGGGGAGATCCGCGACCATCTCGGCGAGCTGGGCCGTGTTGACCAGATTGCCGTTGTGTCCGAGCGCGATGGAGCCGTGGGCCGTGGCCCGGAAGGTCGGCTGCGCGTTCTCCCACACCGAGGCTCCGGTGGTGGAGTAGCGGGCGTGACCCACCGCGATATGGCCCTGGAGAGAGCCGAGAGAGGTTTCGTCGAAGACCTGTGAGACCAGGCCCATGTCCTTGAAAACCAGGATCTGGGACCCGTTGCTCACTGCGATGCCCGCGGACTCCTGTCCACGGTGCTGCAGGGCATACAGTCCGAAATAGGTGAGCTTGGCGACCTCTTCACCCGGGGCCCAGACTCCGAAGACGCCGCAAGCGTCCTGGGGGCCCTTCTCACCGGGGAGCAGGTCGTGGTTGAGTCGTCCATCACCACGAGGCACGCCACCGAGTGTAGGCGAGATCGACCACTGGTCCGAATTGGGGATGGGAACAGCCTCCCCGGACCGCTCCTCCCGGCGCCCCGGGAGGCCGCCGATCACTTGGCCCGGACCGCCGCGACGGCGCGCAGGCCCCGTCCTTCCGAGGTCTTCAGGGTCAGGGCGCCGTCGCCTACCGCGTAGGTGAATGTGCTCTCCAGCACCTTCCGCACCTGGCGTTCCAGGGGCATCCGGGGTCCCGGGCAGAGCTTCCGGGTGGAGGTGAGACGGCCGGGGGTGACGGTCGTTCCCGAGGCCTTCACCGGGGAGCGGAAGGTGTTGCAGCCGAGGCTGCCGTTCACCGAGCCGGCCACCGGTTCGCCGGGCGCCCTGGCCGAGCCGTCCTCGCGGGCCGAGCCGTCCTTACGGAACGTGAAGTGCGCGGCGCCCCGGGCGCTCTGGGGCAGGGCGTTCACGGTGGCGCCGTCGAGCAGCGCGGTCACGGTCCACTCGGTTCCGGTGAGCGGGGTGAGCGGCGGCGCTCCGGTACGGAGCGGGCCCCCGTCCCCCACCCGACCGGAGCCGGATCCGGTGCCGCAGGCGGCCAGGGAGACGCAGGCGGCCAGGCAGAGCGGTGCGACGGCAGTGACAGCAGTGATCCTCTGTTTCCGCATACGGATGGGACGGGGCGCGTGGGGTGCCGGTTCCGTCAGCCCATCAGCGGGAGCAGAGCGGACAGGTCCGCGCGCTCCCCGCTCGCGCCTACCCGCGCCGTCCCGATCGCCTCGGCCCAGGTCGTACGGCCGGTGGCGAGCCGGAGCCAGGTGAGCGGGTCGGTCTCGACCACGTTGGGCGGGGTGCCACGGGTGTGGCGAGGGCCCGCCACACACTGCACGACGGCGTACGGCGGGATCCGCACCTCGGTCGACGCCCCGGGCGCCTTGACCGCCAGGGCGTCGGCGAGCAGCCGCGTACAGGCCGCCAGGGCCCCCCGGTCGTACGGGATGTCCAGCCCGGCGGCGCGGTTCAGGTCGTCGGTGTGGACGATCAGCTCGACCGTCCGGGTGACCAGGAAATCGTCCAGGCCCATGGGGCCGAGCCTGATCGCCATCAGCCGGTCGCCGGGTTCCCCGGCCAGCAGCGCGGCGATCCCTTCGGCGGCGCGCTCGAACAGCTCGGCCGGTGGCGCGGACGCGGCGAGCGCCTCGACGTCCCCGGAGATGGCTCCGGCGTAGGCCGCCGTCGCGAACGGCCACTCGGGCAGCACGAGCGCGGGACCGGCGGGCACAGGCTGTTCGAAGGAGCTCTTGACGGACCCGACCCCCATGGCCAGATGCGCGACCAGCTCGCGGACCGTCCAGTCGCCGAGCCCGGTGGGCAGCGCCAGCTGCGCGGGTGTGAGCGCGCGGACGGCCTCCCGTACGTTCCCGATCTGGGCGAGGACGGCGGCACGGGTCCTGGCGGGGTCATAGCTGCGGAGACGCTTCTTGGCCGGTGGCATAGCGGTGAGGCTAAACGACCTGGCACCGGCGGGTACGAGCGAGCCCCCGCCCGGTACGGAGACCGGGCGGGGGCTCAGGGGACGTATCCGCGTATACGCGTACGTACCCCGTCGGCGCGTCCCTACGCGAGCAGCGCCGGGATCGTCGCCTCGTGGGCTTCCTTGAGCTCGCTCAGCGCGATGCCGAACTCACCCTGGATCTCGATCTCCTCGCCGTCCACGACACCGATCCGCGTCACGGGCAGTCCGCGCGCACCGCACATGTCGGTGAAGCGGAGCTCCTCGCTGCGCGGGACGGCGACGACCGCGCGCCCCGCCGACTCGCTGAACAGGAAGGTGAAGGCGTCGAGACCGTCCGGCACGACCAGCCGGGCGCCGTTGCCGCCGCGCAGGCAGGACTCGGTGACGGCCTGGATCAGACCGCCGTCCGAGAGGTCGTGCGCCGCGTCGATCATGCCGTCGCGGGACGCCGAGATCAGAATCTCGCCGAGCAGCTTCTCCCGGTCCAGGTCGACCTTCGGCGGCAGACCACCGAGGTGGTCGTGGACGACCTGCGACCAGGCCGAGCCGCCGAACTCCTCGTGCGTCTCGCCGAGCAGGTAGAGGAGCTGGCCCTCTTCCTTGAAGGCGATCGGCGTACGGCGGTTGACGTCGTCGATCACGCCGAGCACGGCCACGACCGGCGTCGGGAGGATCGCCGTCTCACCGGTCTGGTTGTAGAGCGAGACGTTGCCGCCGGTGACCGGGGTGCCGAGCTGGAAGCAGCCGTCCGCCAGACCACGGGTGGCCTCGGCGAACTGCCACATGACATCCGGGTCCTCGGGCGAACCGAAGTTCAGGCAGTCGGAGATGGCCAGCGGCTTGGCGCCGGAAGCGGCGACATTGCGGTAGGCCTCCGCCAGCGCGAGCTGCGCGCCCGTGTACGGGTCGAGCTTCGCGAACCGGCCGTTGCCGTCGGTCGCCATCGCCACGCCCAGGTTCGACTCCTCGTCGATCCGGACCATGCCGGCGTCCTCGGGCTGCGCGAGCACGGTGTTGCCCTGCACGAACCGGTCGTACTGGTCGGTGATCCACGCCTTGGAGGCCTGGTTCGGCGACGAGACCAGCTTCAGGACCTGCTCGCGCAGCTCGGCCGGGGTGGCCGGGCGCGGCAGCTTGCCCGCGTCGTCGGCCTGGAGCGCGTCCTGCCAGGTGGGGCGCGCGTAGGGGCGCTCGTAGACCGGACCGTCGTGCGCCACGGAGCGCGGCGGTACGTCGACGATCTGCTCGCCGTGCCAGAAGATCTCCAGCCGGTCGCCCTCGGTCACCTCACCGATGACGGTGGCGATGACGTCCCACTTCTCGCAGATCTCCATGAAGCGGTCGACGTTGCCGGGCTCGACGACCGCGCACATGCGCTCCTGCGACTCGCTCATGAGGATTTCCTCGGGCGAGAGGGTCGCGTCACGCAGCGGGACGGTGTCGAGCTCGACGCGCATACCGCCGGAGCCGGCCGAGGCCAGCTCGCTCGTGGCGCAGGAGAGGCCGGCGCCGCCGAGGTCCTGGATGCCGGCGACGAGCTTCTCGCCGAAGATCTCCAGGGTGCACTCGATGAGGAGCTTCTCCTGGAAGGGGTCGCCGACCTGGACGGCGGGGCGCTTGGCCGGGCCGGTCGAGTCGAAGGTCTCCGAGGCCAGCACGGAAACGCCGCCGATGCCGTCGCCACCGGTGCGGGCGCCGTAGAGGATCACCTTGTTGCCGGGGCCCGAGGCCTTGGCGAGGTGGATGTCCTCGTGCCGCATGACGCCGATGCAGCCGGCGTTGACCAGCGGGTTGCCCTGGTAGGAGGAGTCGAAGACGACCTCGCCACCGATGTTCGGCAGACCCAGGCAGTTGCCGTAACCGCCGATGCCCGCGACCACGCCGGGCAGGACCCGCCGGGTGTCGGGGTGGTCGGCGGCGCCGAAGCGCAGCGGGTCGACGACGGCGACCGGGCGGGCACCCATGGCGAGGATGTCGCGGACGATGCCGCCGACGCCGGTGGCCGCGCCCTGGTAGGGCTCGATGTACGAGGGGTGGTTGTGCGACTCGACCTTGAAGGTGACCGCGTAACCCTGCCCGACGTCCACGACGCCCGCGTTCTCGCCGATGCCGACGAGCATCGCGTCGTTGGCGGGGACCTTCTCGCCGAACTGCCTCAGGTGGACCTTGCTGCTCTTGTACGAGCAGTGCTCGGACCACATGACGGAGTACATGGCCAGCTCGGCGCCGGTGGGACGGCGGTCCAGGATCTCGCGGATCCGGGCGTACTCGTCCTCCTTGAGGCCGAGTTCCTTCCAGGGCTGACCGACATCGGGCGTTCCGCCCGCGTGCTTGACGGTGTCCAGGGTCATCAGGCGCTTACCAGCTTCTTCAGGATCGAGGTGAAGAATCCGAGACCGTCGGTACGGCCCGTACCGATCAGCGGCTCCACGGCGTGCTCGGGGTGCGGCATCAGACCGACGACATTGCCCGCGGCGTTGGAGACGCCGGCGATGTCGCGGAGCGAGCCGTTGGGGTTGCCGTCCAGATAACGGAAGGCGACCCGGCCCTCGGCCTCCAGCTCGTCGAGCGTGCGCTCGTCGGCGACGTACCGGCCGTCGATGTTCTTCAGGGGTACGGAGATCTCCTGCCCCGCCTCGTAGTCGGCGGTCCAGGCGGTGTCCGCGCCCTCCACCCGCAGCTTCTGGTCACGGCAGATGAAGTGCAGATGGTTGTTCCGCAGCATCGCGCCGGGCAGCAGGTGGCTCTCGGTGAGGATCTGGAAGCCGTTGCAGATGCCGAGGACCGGCATACCGGCCTTCGCCTGCTCGATGATCGTCTCCATCACCGGCGAGAACCGGGAGATGGCGCCGGCCCGCAGGTAGTCGCCGTAGCTGAAACCGCCGGCCAGGACCACCGCGTCGACCTGCTTGAGGTCCTTGTCGCGGTGCCAGAGCTGGACGGGTTCGGCGCCGGCGAGCCGGGCGGCCCGCAGGCTGTCCCGGTCGTCGAGCGTGCCGGGGAAGGTGACGACTCCGATACGAGCGGTCACTTCGACTCCTCGACCTTCACGACGAAGTCCTCGATCACGGTGTTGGCGAGGAACGTCTCGGCCATCTCGTGGATACGGGCGAGGGCGGCGTCGTCGACCGGCCCCGCCACTTCGAGCTCGAAGCGCTTTCCCTGGCGGACATCGGCGATCGACTCGAACCCGAGGCGGGGCAGTGCGCGCTGCACCGCCTGGCCCTGCGGGTCGAGGATCTCCGGCTTGAGCATGACGTCGACTACGACGCGTGCCACTGGCACTCCCGGTGGTGTGGTGCGGCTGGTTCTGCTGCTGTGTAATGCGGGGGAATCCCCCGTCCCCCGAGCTTCCCTCAGCGTACCCGCCTGGAGAATCTACGCGGGTAGATATGTGGACAGGCAGATCACGCGACGATTTCAACGCCCGGTTCCGAACCCGTTCCCGGCCCCTTCCAGCCCCTTCCCCGACCTCTTCCGCACCCCGGCGGCACCGGGAAAAATCCCGGGAAAAATCAGCGCTCCCCATTGCCGTGAGACACGCTGATGCAATTGGCTGGGCTTCACCATGCGACGCTTCCGCTGTACAAAGGAATACAGAGGAAAGCAGCATGGCCCGATAACAGCCGGAAGGCCGGTATCGCCGCACGTCAGCCGTGTTTCCGCACGTGCCCGGCAGGGCGGTACCGCAAGAAAGGACCGATATCCGTGGCGCAGCGCGTAGTGGTTACGCTCTCCGACGACATCGACGGCGGCCAAGCGGCGGAAACGGTCACGTTCGGCCTGGACGGGAAGTCGTACGAGATCGACCTCAATCCCGCCAATGCAAAGAAACTGCGCAAGGCCCTGGCGCCGTACTTGGCGGCAGGCCGAAAGCAGACAAACGCCAGCAAGTACGGCAAGGCCCGCCTGACGTACAGCCACACCTCCCTCGCACCCGATCCGGCGGCCGTCCGCGCCTGGGCGCAGTCGCACAAGATGGAGGTGCCGGCCCGGGGCCGGATCCCGAAGCGGGTCTACGAGGCTTTCCACGAAGCCAGTTGAGGGGCAGGAGTGCGGTCGGTGATCGGAAGCCGACCGGGGTCTGCCGGGGGAGCGGTCGGGGACGGGTTCGGTCGGGGACGGTGTCGGTCGGGGATGGTCGGGGTCGGCGGGGGTCGGCCGGCAGGGCGGCCGGGGCCCGGTCCGCCCCGGTCGACCCCCGCCGGGATCCGGCCGGGGCCCCTGGGGCGCACCGAGTTGCGCACCACCCCCCTTGATCGGCTAAAGTCTGGAACACGCCGAGGGGCAAGGCCGAAAGGCCGGAACCTCACGGAGCGTGCGGGTGTAGTTCAGTAGTAGAACGCCCCCTTTCCAAGGGGGAGGCGCAGTGTGCAATTCCTGTCACCCGCTCCGCATAGCTCACCATCCACTCTTGTGGATCAGGTAGAGTGATGCTCGCATCGGTCGCCCGGTGCAGTGCGGACGTAGCTCAGTTGGTAGAGCGCAACCTTGCCAAGGTTGAGGTCGCCAGTTCGAACCTGGTCGTCCGCTCAGATGAAGAAGCCCCCAGTCGTATCGACTGGGGGCTTCTTCGTGTCTGCCGCCACTGACAAATGTCATGCGCTTCGGTGACAGCGCGCACTGCCGGTGGGTCCGGTCCGGCGGAAGCCTGGAAGACATGACTTTGTCTTCCAGGAGCGACGAGCACGATGACCATGGCAGCGGTGGCGCCCCCGGCCGTTCCGGCGACCCCGGCGATCCCGGCGATCCCGTGGATGGCCCGGTCATCGAGGCGGAGGAGCTGCGGCGCACCTACACCGGCGGATTCACGGCGGTGGACGGCATCTCCTTCTCGGTGGCGGGCGGCGAGCTGTTCGCGCTGCTCGGGACGAACGGGGCCGGCAAGACCTCCACCGTCGAGCTGCTGGAGGGGCTCGCCAGGCCCAGCGGCGGCGCGGTGCGAGTCCTGGGCCATGACCCGTACACGGAGAGGTCGGCGGTGCGCCCCCGCGTCGGCGTGATGCTCCAGGAGGGCGGATTCCCCTCCGATCTGACGGTCGCGGAGACGGTGCGGATGTGTGCCGGATGCACCAGCGGGGCCCGGCCGACCGGTGAGGCGCTCGATCTGGTGGGGCTCGGGGAGCGGTCGGGCGTCCGGGTCAAGCAGCTGTCCGGCGGCGAGAAGCGACGGCTCGACCTGGCGCTCGCGCTGCTCGGCCGGCCCGAGGTGCTCTTCCTCGACGAGCCGACGACGGGCCTGGACGCCGAAGGACGTCGCGACACCTGGGAGTTGATACAGGCGCTGCGGGACGGCGGCACCACGGTGCTGCTGACCACGCACTACCTGGAGGAGGCGGAGACCCTCGCCGGCCGGCTGGCGATCATGCACCGAGGCCGGATCGTGGTCACCGGGACGCCGGGCGAGGTGACCGCCGCGCGGCCGGCCCGTATCCGGTTCGTGCTGCCCGACGAGGTCGACGCCGCGCGGTTGCCGCTGTCGTTGCGGGCGGCGGTGGAAGGGCGCCGGGTCGAGATCCGTACCCGGAGGATGCAGGAGGACCCGGCCGAACTCCTGCGGTGGGCAGATGAGTCGGACGTACGGCTCGGGGCGCTGGACGCCCGTTCGGCCTCGCTCGAAGAGTCGTTTCTGGAGATCGCGGCGCGGAACGCGGAAACGGTGGGTGCGTGATGAGCACGGCGACAGGCATGGGCACTGGCCCGGGGAGCGCGGGCAGGCGAAGAGCGATACGGCCAAGGTCGAGCTGTACACCCGCTGGTCGTTCTACTGCTTCGGAGGCTTCGAGGTCGGGTTGCTCGCTTTCCCGGGGCTCGCTTCCGGGGCGAGGGAGCAGGACGGCTGGCTGTTCCTGCTGGTCCGCGCGCACGCCACGCTGTGCACCGTGCTCCGGTCCAAGGCCCTGGACTGGCGCCTCGGCCGCCGCGAGCGACCCGTACGCCTGCTCCTGGCCACGGCCGCTCTGTCCGCGGCGGGCATCGTGGTGATCCTCGCCCTGCTCCGCGCCGAGGCGATTCCGGGCAGCAGCGTTTTCACCCCCCTGCTTCTGGGCTTCGGCGGCTTCGGCCTGGCGGCGACCTCCCTGGCCCTGCGGACAGCAGCTCGCATGGTCTTCGCGGTACTCGGTACGGCGGCCGGAACGGCGGGCGCCAGTCTGGTGGTCGGGCTGCCGGGTGACCAATCCGGATGGAATGCCGTCGGTGTCCTCGCCACGGGTACCGGTCTGGTCTTCGCCTATGTCTTCTCGGCCTGGCTGGTCCATACCGTCTGGGAGCTGGACGCGGCCCGCGAGCCGGGGACCCGGCTCGCGGTCGCGGAGGAGCGGCTGCGCTTCGGCCGCGATCTCCACGACGTCATGGGGCGCAACCTGGCGGTCATAGCGCTGAAGAGCGAGCTGGCGGTCCAGCTCGCCGAGCGCGGCCGGCCGGAGGCCGTCGCGCACATGGCCGAGGTGCAGCAGATCGCACAGGACTCGCAGCGCGAGGTCCGGGAAGTCGTACGTGGCTACCGCGAGGTGGATCTGCACAACGAACTGGAAGGAGCCCGGGGGGTGTTGAAGGCGGCGGGCATCGACTGCCGCATCGAGGGGGACGACGGCGGAGCACTGCCGGCGGAGGTCAGATCGGCGCTGGGGTGGGTGGTCCGCGAGGCGACGACGAACGTCCTGCGGCACGGCGACGCGGCGTGGTGCACCGTGCGGCTGTCGGCTCGGGAGGGCCCGGAAGCAGTCCTGATCGTCGAGAACGATGGTGTGCCGGACGGCACACCGGAAATGGCCGACAGCTCCGGCAGCAGCGGTCACGCGGATCCTCGGAAGGGCTCCGGGCTGACCGGGCTCCGGGAACGGCGGACGGCGCTGGGCGGCACGCTGGACGCGGGAAGGGCGGGCGGCGGACGCTTCAGGCTGACGGCCCGGGTGCCGGTGCCAGGCGCCGGGTCTGGGCCTGCGGCTACAGCTACGTCTACGGCTGCGCCCGAGGACAGGCCTGAGGCCAAGGGCGTGGCCGGGGTCGGGTCCCGGTCCGGTTCGGGGTGTCCGTCGGGGTCTCCGTCCGCGTCCGCGTCCCGGTCGGGATCTGAGTCCGGGTCGGGATCTGTGCCCCGATCAAGGTCGGGCTCTGGCTCCGGGGCGGGGTCCGGCGGGGAGGTGGCGGTGTGACGGTCATCCCCGTTCCCCTGCCCTCACCTCCCGCTCCCCCCGCTCCCCTGCGCGTCCTGCTCGCCGACGACGAGCATCTGATCCGGGGCGCGCTCGCCGCACTGCTCGCGCTGGAGGACGATCTGGTGGTGGTCGCCGAGGCGGCTTCCGGTCCCGAGGCGCTGGCGATGGCCCGCGCCCACCGGCCCGATGTGGCCGTGCTGGATCTGCAGATGCCGGGCGCCGACGGTGTGAAGGTCGCCACATCGATCCGGGCCGAACTGCCCGGCTGCCGAACGATGATCGTGACCAGCCATGGCCGCCCCGGCCATCTGAAGCGGGCGCTGACGGCGGGCGTGCGGGGCTTTGTGCCGAAGACGGTCAGCGCGCGGCAGCTCGCCGAGATCATCCGCATCGTGCATGCCGGAAACCGCTTCGTGGACCCGGAGTTGGCGGCCGACGCCATCTCCGCCGGGGACTCGCCGCTGACCGCACGGGAGGCCGAAGTGCTGGAGCTGGCGGCCGACGGAGCCCCGATCGCGGACATCGCGGCGCGCGCCTCCCTCTCGCAGGGGACCGTACGGAATTACCTGTCGTCGGCGGCCTCCAAGCTGGGGGCGGAGAACCGTCATACGGCGGTGCGTCTCGCACGCGAGCGAGGTTGGGTATAGTTGGCCTCGCGCCACGGCGCTTGCGGACGTAGCTCAGTTGGTAGAGCGCAACCTTGCCAAGGTTGAGGTCGCCAGTTCGAACCTGGTCGTCCGCTCAGATGAAGAAGCCCCCGGTCCTTTCGGCCGGGGGCTTCTTCGTGTCCACTGTCGTGCGCCGTACCGTGTCCGTGCGCCGTCCCGTGCCCGTGCGCCGTCCCGTATGCGGCCGCCGGCGGCCTACTGCCAGCTGTTTCCGGTGAGGAGTTCGTACGCCTCCAGGTACTTCGCCCGGGTGGCGTCGACGATCTCCTGCGGCAGCGGGGGCGGCGGCTGCTCGCTCTTGTGGTCCCAGCCGGAGGCCGGCGAGGTCAGCCAGTCCCGTACGAACTGCTTGTCGTACGAGGGCTGCGCGTGGCCCGGCTCCCAGGTGGCGGCCGGCCAGAAACGCGAGGAGTCGGGGGTCAGCACCTCATCGGCGATCACCAGCCGCTCGCCGTCGAAGCCGAATTCGAACTTGGTGTCGGCGAGGATGATCCCCCGGTCGCGCGCGATGTCCCGCGCCCTGCTGTAGACGTCGAGCGTCGTCCGGCGTAGCAGGGCGGCGTTCTCCGCACCGACCTGGCGGGCGACTTCCTCGTACGACACGTTCTCGTCGTGGTCGCCGACGGCGGCCTTGGTGGCCGGGGTGAAGATCGGCGCGGGCAGCTCGGAGCCGTCCACCAGGCCTTCGGGGAGCGCCAGTCCGCAGACCGTGCGGGTCTCCTCGTACTCCCTGAGTCCCGAGCCGGCGAGATAGCCACGGGCCACGCACTCCACCGGGACCATGTCGAGCGACCGGCAGACGAGGGTGCGGCCGGCCCAGTCGGCGGGGGCGCCCGCCGGGACGTCCGTGGAGATCACATGGTTCGGTACGAGGTCCTGGAGTCTCTCGAACCACCAGAGCGAGAGCTGGGTGAGGACCCGGCCCTTGTCGGGGATGTCGGTGGGCAGCACCCAGTCGTACGCGGACATGCGGTCGCTGGCGACCATCACGAGGTCGCCCGCCTCGTTCCGGTACAGATCGCGCACCTTGCCGGTGTGCAGATGTACCAGGCCCGGGACCTCAAGGGGTTCGGGCTTTTCTACGAATCCGGACATGGGTCCTCCCCGTGGTTCTGTCCGATCTAGGAGATCGCCTCGATTCTCCCGTATGCCGGAAGTCCCAGCTCGCGGGGGTACTCCGCGCGCTCTCGCCATCGCCTCCCGTGGCTTCCCGCAGCCTTCCGTGGCTTCCCCGTGCTTTTCTCAGTCCCGCTTGCAGATCCGGTCCAGGAGATTCGCGGTCGCGCGCTGCACGCGCGGGTCCACATGGCCGGGTCGATCCAGCTTGGGGGACCAGGCGAAGGTCCCCGAAGCGAAGACGAGGGCGCCGGACGGGGCCCGGTAGAGCGAGGTCTCCTGGTGCCGGCGGGAGTTCTCACTGTCGCGGTACGGGGAGTGCGCGAGCAGGATGCGGTCCTGGTGCGGGGGCAGGGCCGTACGGGGGAAGTAGCGGTCGGCCTCGCCGGCGACCAGCCCGTCGATCTCGTCCCCGTCGGCCGCGCCGGTGGCTTCCCAGAGCCAGTGGTCGGCGTTGCGTACGACCAGGGGGCTCGGCTCGGGGACCCGGCCCGCGTACTGGATGCCCAGCAGTTGCTGCTCGGGTCGGTCCACCTCTCGCCAGAGCGCGGGTTTTCCGGGGCCGTGGCGCTTGCGGCAGGTCAGGAGGCGGTCGGCGACACCGGAAGCCGACGGACCCAGCTCCACCTGCCAGTACATGGTGTTGGCGGAGAGGAAGACGAGGGAGGTGCCTTGTTCGCGCGCCAGCTCGACGGTGCGGCGCATGGGCACGGACCAGTACTCGTCGTGGCCGGGGAAGACCAGGCCCCGGTAGCGGGTCGGGTCGACGCGTCCGGCGTGCAGATCGCGAGTGTCGGCGTAGGCGAGGTCGTAGCCGTACCGCTCGGCCCAGCGGATGAAGTCGTAGGCGTGCCCGACATGGAGAGGCAGGCCGGCGCCCGCGTACGGGCGGTCGAAGGAGACGGTCGTCGCCGCCCCCTCCTCGCCGAGAAGCCGGCCCCGCTCGTCCCAGGCGTGGTAGAGGCTGGCGCCGGTGTGGCCGTCCTCGGGATAGAGGTTGTACGCCTGCCAGGTGATGTCGGGGAGCAGCAGGAGGAGATCGGCCGGGCGGCTGTCGCGGACCGTGAACGGGATGTGGGAGCGGTATCCGTCGGCGGTGGTGAGCACGGCGACATGGGCGCCGACGGACCAGTACGAGGGGATCTGCAGCCGCCAGGAGAGCCACCAGTGGTGACAGGAGAGTGTGCGGTCGGCGGCGAGCGGCGGCGGCTGGACGATGCCGGAGAGCCGGGGACTGGTGGTGATCTTGCTGGCCCCGTCGCCGCCGTAGTGCCCGATGCGGTAGACGTCCACGGAGAACTGCTGGGGAGGGTCGACGGTGACATGGAAGTCGATCGCCTCACCGGGGGCGACGGCGCCGGTCGACGCGAAGCCCTTGATCTGGCGGCGTACGTCGTCGGCGGTGCGGGTGCCGCCACTGCCGCCACGGCCCGCGTTCGGATCGGCGTACCAGGGCACGACGTGGCCGGTGTCGTCGAAGTAGTTCTCGCTGCCGCGCAGCCAGGGCAGTGGCCCCTGGCCGAAGGGATCACTGACGGCATGGGCGAGAGCGCCCGATTCCCATCGCTGGATATGGTCCGCCCCCATGGTGCGCCCCTCCTCCGGGCCCCCGGGTGACGGGTGGCACGGCCGTTGATACGAGCGTTGATGTGCGTGATTCGATCGTTGACACGCGTGTCGGCCCGCCGGTGTACGGCCGGCCGTCCGGCCGGTGCTTCGGTTGGTGCTTCGGTTGGTGATGCGAGCCGTCATACACGTGGTCATGTGTCCGGTGATGCGACCGCCGGTGCGGTCGGTGATGCGGTCGGCTGTCAGCGCCGGTCTCCAGCACATCACATAACGCACGCGTCTCGTCACCGTTCGTCGCGAATTGGCGTTAACGGAACGTGTCACTCCGGAAGCCGTGTGTGGTAATGGCGAGCGTATGGGAGTGCGCACGGGCGCGGAGGAGCGTGGCGCGGGTCACACCAGTCTGCCGGGATCCGGATTCATACGAGCCGTACGGGCTTCTCGGCCCGCACCCCCAGCGAAGCCAGCCAGGAGCGGAGCGGCTCGGCGTCCCCGTCCTCGACCAGGCTGAGGACGGGGACACCCAGGTCGGTACGGCGCTCGCCGTCGACGAGGAGGGCCGGGCCGTCGAGCCAGTCCAGCCCGGGGACGGCGCCCGCCGTGTCGACGGCGGAGCAGCAGACCATGGCCGTGACGTGGTCGGCGAGCAACTCCCGGCCGGTGCGGGGCGGCTGGAGCGGGAGGAGGGGCAGCGGGTCGGTGCCCCAGAGGGCGAGGGCGTCGCCTGCGGTCTCGGCGGGGATGGGCGGGCTCGCCGCCTCCTCGCGGGCGAGCTCCGCGCTGATTCCGGCGGCCAGGGCGTCGCCGGCCTCTCCGCTCAGGGTGCTTCCCTCGGTCCGGCCGCCACCACCGCCACGGCCGGCCGCGCCGCTTCCACCGGTCCCGCTCGTTCCGCCGTTTTGGTCGGTCCCGCCGTCGTAGCCGTCATCGCCCGAGAGGTGATCCATCACGCGGGCCAGGGTCGGCCCGGGGGCCGGGGAGGAGCCCAGGGGGCCGGCCGAGCGCCGCACCCCCATACCGTCCAGGACGCGGTGCAGCCTGGCGGCTTCCGTACGCCACTTACGGTCGACGACCTCTTCGGGATACTGCTGCCAGTCCACCGGGGACCAGTCCGGGCCGGTCTCGGCCGGGCCGCCGTGGAAGAGGCGGGCGGCGAGCAGGGAGGCCGCCTCGTCGACCATGCCCGGCTCATCGAGCAGATCGCAGGCGGGGCGCTCGCCGAGCCGGGAGGTGAAGCCCTCGGCGAGGCGGTCGCGGCGGGACAGCTCCGTGAGGGCGGACACCACACCGGCATCCAGGCGGGAGGGCCAGCGGCCCATCCGCCAGGCCGGCAGCGCGACCCGGGTCAGCAGCCGGTCCCAGCCCGCGTAGGCGAGGCCGACCTGCTCCTGGGCGACGATCCGCAGGCCGTAGTCCACCGCCTGGGCGCGTTCGGATGCCGCCGCCGCGACGCCTCGCTCCATCAGCACGGCGTGCTCGCCGCAGCCGCGCAGCATCATCCGGGCGATCCGGCCGATGGGCCCGAGCGCCGCCGCGCGTATCCACCCCTGGCCCGGCTTGGACGCGACGGCGACCGCCGCGTCGAGTCCCCGGACGAAGCGACGGGCCGCGGCTATGTCCGGATGCGCGGCGGGGCCCGTACCGGCGACGACCGGGGCCAGCACGGCGCGCAGCTCGGCGACCCGCATCCACCACAGGAAGGGCGATCCGATCACCAGGACGGGAGCGGTGGGGACCCGGCCACGGACGGCGCCACGGGGTGCCGCGTGCGCGCGGGCGTGCGCGGGATGCGTTCGGTCCTCCAGCCAGCTGTCGCAGTCAGGCGTGAGCGCTATGGCGGAGGGCGCGGGCACATCGAGCTTCTCCGCCAGGTCACGCACCAGCCGGTAGAGGTCGGGCGCCGAGCGCTCGGCGATGGCCACGGTAGGGCTGAGGGCGGGCTTGGCGCGGGTGATGACGGCCGCCACGGCCCCGGCGAGCAGGAGTACCGCCACCGCGAAGGCCGTCACGGCCCAGCGGGCGGTGTCCCAACTCTCGCCGCTGATACGGCCTGTCGCCCCGCAGACGAGCAGCACGACGGCGACGGCGGCGGGCAGCAGAGCGACGGCCAGCGCCCTGCCACGGACCCGCAGCACGGCGAGAGCCCGGGCCCGGGCACCCTGAGCGCCCATCTCGTCACCGATACCAGCACGGGAATCGGACATGTCGGACCTCACCCCCTCTGCCCTTCGCGGCGGCGTTGCTCACTCCCCCACTGTGGCACCCACCACTGACATCGCAATGCCGGTGGGCCAAGTGCCGGAATGCTTGCGCCGCACCCTAGTTGGGCCCCCAGAGGCCCGTCATCCGGATGGCCTATCCGCCACCCGATGGAATGGCTCCGGGCAAAGCCGCTGACGCGGTGACGTAGGGCGCTCCGCTTTCCGGGCGGACGGGTCGGGGGCGCGCCGGGGGCGGCGAAGACGGGGCGGCGAGGGGGAATACGTGAATACGCCGACACGGGGATGCGCAGATGCGCTGATACGCGGGCGCCCCCGGCCGACAGGCTCGGGGGCGCCCGCGTATCAGCGGTCAGGCTTCCACGGTCTGGATTCCGCAGTCAGGTCTCCGCGATCGGGCCTGCGCGATCGAGCGCGCTGTCAGCCCTCCGCGGCCGCGCGCGCGATGTCCGTACGGTGCTGCGCGCCGTCCAGCCGGATACGGCCGACCGCCGCGTACGCCCGCTCGCGGGCCTGCGTCAGGTTCTTGCCCGTCGCCGTGACCGACAGCACGCGGCCACCGGCGCTCACGACCGTGTCGCCGTCCAGCCGGGTCCCGGCGTGCAGGACATACGCGTCGGGGGCATCCTGCGCCGCGATCTCGTCGAGGCCCTCGATCGGGTCGCCGGTGCGCGGTGTGTCCGGGTAGTTGTACGAGGCGACGACTACCGTGACGGCGGCGGCGTCGCGCCAGGTCAGCGGCGGAAGGGCCGCGAGGTTCCCCTCGGCCGCCGCCAGCAGGACACCGGCCAGCGGGGTCTTGAGCCGGGCCAGGACCACCTGGGTCTCGGGGTCACCGAAGCGGGCGTTGAACTCGATGACCCGTACCCCCCGGCCGGTGATCGCGAGTCCGGCGTACAGCAGTCCGGCGAAGGGCGTACCGCGCCGCCGCAGTTCGTCGACGGTGGGCTGGAGGACCGTCTCCAGGACCTCGTCGACCAGCTTGGGGTCGGCCCACGGGAGCGGGGAGTAGGCGCCCATGCCACCCGTGTTCGGGCCTTCGTCGTTGTCGAGGGCGCGCTTGAAGTCCTGCGCGGGCTGGAGCGGGAGGACCGTCACGCCGTCGGTGATCGCGAAGAGCGAGACCTCGGGACCGTCGAGGAACTCCTCGATGACGACACGGCCACAGGCGAGCGCGTGCTCGCGGGCAGCGGCGAGGTCCTCGGTCACGACGACACCCTTGCCGGCGGCGAGCCCGTCGTCCTTGACGACGAAAGGCGGACCGAAGGCGTCGAGCGCGTCGTCGATCTGCTCGGGGGTGGTGCAGACGTAGCTACGGGCCGTCGGGACGTTCGCCGCGGCCATCACGTCCTTGGCGAAAGCCTTGGAGCCCTCCAGCTCCGCGGCTTCGCGGGACGGGCCGAAGCAGGGGATGCCCGCGTCCCTCACGGCGTCGGCGACCCCCGCCACCAGCGGCGCTTCAGGCCCGACGATGACGAGCCCGGCCCCCAGTTCGGTGGCGAGGCGGGCCACGGCCGCGCCGTCCAGGGCGTCCACCGCGTGCAGCTCGGCCACCTCGGCGATGCCGGCGTTGCCGGGCGCGCAGTGGAGAGCGGTCACGTCGGGGTCGAGGGAGAGAGAGCGGCACAGGGCGTGTTCGCGGGCGCCGCCGCCGATGACAAGGACCTTCACGGGGGGCAGCCTAGCCCGGACGGGGCGATCACCGTGTGCGCCCCTTTGGACGGGCCGCCGAAAGCGGGCCCACTACTCGTTCGGATATTCCTCCACAACGGTGGCGCCGAGCTCGCGCACGATCAGGTCATGGCCGGAGAGCGACGAGACGACAAGATCCGGATCGTCGTCCTCCGGAACGTCGTCCTCCGGGGCGACCGGCGGCGGTGGCGCGGGTGCGGCGGGTCCGCTGTCCTGCCGGGGCGGCTCGGACCGCGCCGGGGCGGAAGCCGTGGCCGCCTGGGGCGTGGGGGCGGCCGATGACGATGGAGCGGATGGGGCCGGGTACGGCGCCGTGGGAGAAGCGCCCGGGGCGCCGGCCTGGGGGTGGGCGCTGTGACCGCCCTGTGGGGCCGCGGCCCCGTTCCCGCCGCCGGGCACGTTCGTGCCGCCGGCCCCGCTCGTGCCGCCGTTCGCGCCGCCTGCGGGAGCGCCGTACGCACCACCGCCGTACGCGCCCCCACCGCCGTACGCGCCCGCACCGCCCGGGGTGCCGCCGGTCGTGGCGCCCCCGCCGAAGCCGCCTCCGCCGCCGCCCGACGGGGGCGGCGGCGTGCCGCCGGACGGATCGACGATCGCCTCGATCTTCCACTGCACGTGGAACTGCTCGGCCAGCGCCTGCTTGAGCACGTCCTCACTGCCACTGCTCGTGAAGTTGTCACGCGCGCCCGCGTTGATGAATCCGATCTGGAGGGTCGTTCCGTCGAATCCGGCGACCTGGGCGTTCTGACTGAGCAGAATCCAGGTGAAACGCCGGCGGTTCTTCACGGCCTCCAGGATGTCCGGCCACATGGTCCGCACCTGCCCGGCACCCTGCGTCATGCCGGCGCTCGGCGCGGCGGCAGCGGGGACGGCGGCAGCGGCCTCCGGCGCGGCCTGGGCAGGGGCGGCGGGCCGGCTCGGCACGGCGCCCTGTCCCGGTGTCGACGCGGTGGGCCAGCCGCCGGGACGCCGCCCGGCAGCGGGGGCCGGCTGCGGCGCGGCTGCGCCCGGCGTCGCGGCGCCGGGCCACACACCGGCCCGCTGCGGCTCCGCCTGGGGGTGGTCGGGTACGGCTACGGGCGCGGCAGCGCTCGGCGCGGCCTGCGGCACGGGGGCGGCCGGGGGCGGGGTCGGCATCGCGGGCTGATCGGCCGGCATCGCGGGCGGCGCGGCCGGCATCGCGGGCGGGGCGAGAGCATGTGCCTCGGGCCCGGGCACGTACGCCATCGTGGGTCCGGGCCCCCCGGACGAGAAGGCGGCGCCCTGGGTCGTGGCGGCGGCCGCGGCCCCCCGCTCCAGCCGGTCGAGCCGGGCCCGTACCGAACGTTCGTCGTCGAAGGCGGCCGGCAACAGCACCCGCGCGCAGATCAGCTCCAGCTGCAGGCGCGGCGAGGTGGCGCCGCGCATCTCCGTCAGCCCGGTGTTGACCAGATCGGCCGCCCGGCTCAACTCCGCCGCCCCGAAGACCGACGCCTGCGCGGTCATCCGCTCGACGACATCGGCGGGGGCATCGATCAGCCCCTTCTCCCCGGCATCCGGCACGGCGGCCAGGATGACCAGGTCCCGCAGCCGCTCCAGCAGATCGGCGACGAAGCGGCGCGGGTCGTTGCCGCCCTCGATGACCTGGTCCACGACCTCGAACGCGGCGGCCCCGTCCCCCGCCGCGAAGGCGTCGACGACCGAGTCGAGCAGCGACCCGTCCGTATAGCCGAGCAGGGACGTCGCCATGGCGTACGTCACACCAGCCTCGGTCGCGCCCGCGAGCAACTGGTCCATGACGGACATCGAGTCACGCACCGACCCGCCCCCGGCCCGCACGACCAGCGGCAGTACCCCGTCGGCGACCGGAATCCCCTCCCGCCCGCAGACCTCGGCGAGATACTCGCGCAGGGTCCCCGGCGGCACCAGCCGGAACGGGTAGTGGTGCGTACGCGACCGGATGGTCCCGATGACCTTCTCGGGCTCGGTCGTCGCGAAGATGAATTTGAGATGCTCCGGCGGCTCCTCGACCACCTTCAGCAGGGCGTTGAAGCCCGCCGAGGTGACCATGTGCGCCTCGTCGATGATGTAGATCTTGTACCGGCTGCTCGCGGGCCCGAAGAACGCCTTCTCGCGCAGGTCACGGGCGTCGTCCACACCACCGTGCGACGCCGCGTCGATCTCGATGACGTCGATCGACCCCGGTCCGTTCCTGGCCAGGTCCTGGCAGGACTGACACGTCCCGCACGGCGTCGGTGTGGGCCCCTGCTCGCAGTTCAGGCAGCGGGCGAGGATGCGCGCACTGGTCGTCTTCCCGCAGCCACGCGGGCCACTGAACAGGTACGCATGGTTGACCCGATTGTTCCGCAGCGCCTGCTGCAGCGGATCGGTGACATGCTCCTGCCCGATGACCTCGGCGAATGACTCGGGGCGATAACGGCGGTACAGCGCAAGGGACGACACACCTACGAGGTTATCGGCCCCCTCCGACAACGCACCCGTACCACCACCAACCCCACCCCCAACGCAAGCGCCCCCCACGCACCCGCCAGAGCCAACCTACCCTTGCTGCCTTCCGGCCCTGGGGGAGTTCAGTCAGATAGCGCCACGTGAGGGGCTCCGCACACAGTACCCGATCCCAGAGGTCCGGAACGAGTTCGCGAGCACGGCTCAACGTCTTGTATTGTTTGCCCCGGAGGATTCGCCTAGTGGCCTAGGGCGCACGCTTGGAAAGCGTGTTGGGGGCAACCCCTCACGAGTTCGAATCTCGTATCCTCCGCCATTGCTCTCACCGGGCAATACGTCGAAGGGCCCCACCGCTCGCGGTGGGGCCCTTCGACGTTGAGGGTTGCCGTTGCCGCGATCAGGCCGCGACGGCTCCCTGCGCCCAGAAGCAGCTGGTCTGGTTCTCCTGCGCCCACGCGCCCATCTGAACGTTCCGACAAGGTGCCGCGCATGGGGGGCTCCGGGAAGACGCACAAGATTGTGTGGGCTGAAGCCGGCGGGGGGAGATGCGCAATCTGCCGTGGCGAGGTGATCACCCCCCGGGACGGACTGTGATGATCCGTCCGCATTCGGCGAGAGGCACACATCGTGGCCCGTTCCAAGGGCGGCCCATGGTCAGGGAAGCTCCGCCATCTTGAAGTGGCTGGTCAGCGGGGTGGCGTGACCTGGTTTCGGGGTGCTCGTGCTGGTCGTGGGCGGCAGTCTGTGTTGTAGATCGTCCGGCGGGGTGGTTTTGTCGATGAGTTCACCGTCCTCAACCGGTCTACCCAGCGACACGACCGTTCTCGACAGGAGTGCCATGTCCACCATCCAGCCAGTGATCGTGACTTCCGACCAGGACGTTCTGCTCGGCTTCTATACGAAGTTGTTCGGCGCTGAGGAGATCTTCCGGGTGCCGGCGGAAGGCCCGTCCTTCTACATCGGCTTGCGCATCGGCGACACCGACCTCGGGCTGGTGGCCGAGGCGAACCCGGGGACTGGGGCGGCGTCGCGGATCCTGCTCAGCATCGGTGTCGACAACGTCGACGAGACGCTCGGCCGGGTGGCGGCGCTGGGCGGCTCGGTCCGCAGCGGCCCCAACGACATGCCGTGGGGACAGCGCGTCGCCCACATCCAGGACCCCGACGGCAACCCGGTGAACCTCACTCAGCCGATCCCGGCCCGGTGACGCTGTTCCGGGGGCATGTGCTGATCGTGGGCTACCTGCGGTAAAGATCAGTTGTCGGTAGTGGCCTCGATGTTCGTCAGGACGAGCAGCGCGCGAAACAGGTGGGTGGCGCGGGCGGGGTCAGTACGGGGCTTGGTGAGAACCCGCCCGTTCTTCAGGTGGGCAGAGCCGCGTTCGACGGGGACGCGTCCGGTCGGGCGGTTCGCCTTGCCGGTGCGGCGCTGGGTGGGGATGAGGGTGCCGTCGATCAGGACGACCTCCCCGCCCCGCATGGCGATCTTCTTCAGAGCGCGGTCCGGCCGCGGGGCCTTCGCGGCCGGCAGGGATCAGCTCGTCCCGCCAGCGGCACACCGTGGTGGCGGAGATGTCGTTGCCGCCGGCCATGTCGGCCAGGCGCTGGTCTTGCCGCAGCACGGCCGGGACGATCAAACGGACGCGCGAGATCGGTATCCGCCGGGACGAGAGCCGAGGGGGGCACCCGCGCGTCCCTGCCACAACTCGGCCACTGATACGCCTCTTCCCAATTCCTGGGATTGCACATAGGCGACCATGGCCGGCAGCGGCGAGCGCGGCAGCGAGCCGGTGTTTCGCCGGTGGTAAGGGGCGGACTCCGCCACTGTTCCGGCGCCGAAGACCCTGATGAGCCTGCGGGCGAGGACCTTGGGGCTCCAGCCGAGTTCGTCCAGGCATCCCGTCAGCACGGCGTTCGGTTCACCTGCCGCGTGCGACCACCTCACGCCCAGCGGTTCGTCGAGACCTGACCGTCACCATGGTGACGGTTCAACACCGTCGACTAACCGACATCGCAGAGAAGTTGACCCGGTTGACCCGTTGATCGGGTTCTGCCGATCCGCCTCCTCCGGTGTTCTTGAGGCAGAGCAGAAGGCACCGCCCTCGCAATGAAGGAGAAGGGGCCGGGTCTTGAACCACCACGCGAGCACCTCCCAAGAGGGCACACAGGAGCTTCGACTTCGGGGTGTGCTCGCAGCCCTACAACATGTAACGTCGACGCTTCCTCGACGGTGACGACCGGGAGGGTTACTGCACATTGGGGGGCGTCTGGGCGCGGGCGTCTTGGGGGTAGGTAATGAGCCACTATCGATTCAATCCGCCGCCCGGCTGGCCGACGCCACCAGAGGGATGGGTGCCACCGTCGGGGTGGGAACCCGAGCCGTCTTGGCCGGCACCACCTGTGGGCTGGCAGTTGTGGGTACCGGTCGACGCCGTACCTGTCCACGCAGTTACTTCCATGCCCGTACCCGGCGGTGCTTCGAGCAGTACGGCGGCGATCGGCGTTCCGCACCAACCCTCCGGAACCGGGGGTAACAGCGCCGTACCGGCTGCTCGGCGAGGTGGACTGCTGGGGCGGCTCCGGCGGGACGGACCGTCCGAGGTCGAGCAGCTGCGCGAGTGGGTCTCCGCCACGCAGGGAGCCGACGCCCTGGAAGTGGCCCGCCTGATGCAGCGAACGCGCGATGAGGCGGACGTGCTGCGCGCCCAGGCGGCCGAGGAGGCGGAGGCGATCCTCCGGGACGCTCGCGATGTCGTCAAGGACATCAAGGCCGACGCCCGTCGAACGGCCCAGGAGACCGAGCGTGTTCGCAAGGACGCCGACCGGCACCGCGATGAGGTCTTCCAGGCGGAGACCCGGCTGACCGAGTTGCGCGCGCAGATCGTGATCACCGATGAGACAGCCATGCTCCAGCAGGTCGGCATCTACGCGTACCGCCACCCCTTGGAGGACGCGGTCGCGTATCGCAGCACCCTGGATTCGCTCAGCGCCGAGATCAAGAATCTGGCCCGTACCGACCGGGCCGTGCTGGCCGCCACGGACTGGACGGTCAACGGCTCCGTGCGCGAGGGCCGCAAGATGGTGCGCGACTTCTCCAAGCTCATGCTCCGCGCGTACAACGCCGAAGCCGATTACGCGGTGCGCAGCATGCGCCCGCACCGGCTGACCTCCCTGGTGGACCGCCTTTACAAGAGCCGCGAGACCGTCGCCAAACTGGGCGCCACCATGCACATCCGTATCTCGGACGAGTACCACAGCGCCCGGGTGCGGGAGTTGCAGCTGACGGCCGACTTCCTGCAGAAGAAGGAAGAGGAGAAGGAAGCACAGCGCGAGGCCCGCGCCCGCGATCGGGAGGAGGCGGCCGCGCAGAAGGAACTCGACCGCGAACGGGAGAAGCTCCAGAAGGAGTTGGGGCACTACCAGTCCGCGCTCGAACGCCTGCGGCAGCGCGGGGACTTCACGGCGGTCAGTGAGATGGAAGCGAAGCTCGCGGACATCGAGAGCGCGCTGAACGACGTGGAGACCCGCGCCGCCAACGTGCGCACCGGGTACGTCTACGTGATCTCGAACGTAGGCGCCTTCGGGGACAGCATCGTGAAGATCGGCATGACCCGACGGCTCGAACCTCTGGAACGCGTCTACGAACTGAGCGGGGCGGCGGTCCCGTTCCGCTTCGACGTGCACGCCCTCATCTTCAGCAAGGACGCGGTCGGCCTGGAGACGCGTCTGCACCAGGAATTCGCGTCCCACCGCGTCAACCGGGTCAACAGCAGGAAGGAGTTCTTCTACGTGACACCCGGCGAGGTACGGGACGCTCTGACACGTTACGCGGGCGAGCACGTCGTCGAGTTCAACGAAGTTCCGCAGGCGCTGGAATGGCGGGCCAGCAGCGCCGGTCGGAATACCTGAATCGGCCGCTGCCAGTAGGTCGGGGAGGGCATCTCGACCCGCCTGGACTCACCACCAGCATCGGAGAACCTGGTCTCCGTCCTGGTCTCATTCACCGGCGTGCAGCACCGTTCGGACGACTTGCCTGCCCCGGCTTCGCCCCAGGTCAGGGCGCTCCCGTACGGGTCTGAACCCCCGTACGAACAGTTGGAAAGCGTGTTGGGGGCAACCCCTCACGAGTTCGAATCTCGTATCCTCCGGCATTGCTCTCACCGGGCAATACGTCGAAGGCCCCGACCGGGAAACCGGCCGGGGGCTTCTGCGTTCCTCCGTACCCTCGCACCGGGGACACGACCCGCCGACCGACTCCTCAGATCTGCACCACGTGCACGTCCTTGGCGTCCAGTGCCTTCAGATAGGCATCGAGGTCGGCCGGATCGCTGGTGAAGACCACGGCACTGCTGTGTCGGGCCGCCGTCAGAGCCACCAGGGCATCCACGGCGTCCGGCCGCTTCTTCGGGGGCAGCTCTGCCGCACCGAGGGCGCTTCCGATGCGCTGCCATTCGGTGATGTCCGGGCCGGTGGCGCACATGATGCAGGCCGTCTGCCCCACGCTGGTGGGGCGCATGGCTGGGGCCGAACTACGAGCCTGCGGCACCGTGCAGTCCTTCATCAACCCGGCCAGGGCATGCACCGTGGCGGGGCTGGGCCGCCAGACTTGTGCCAGTACCGGTCCGAGCACAAGCGCCCGATGCGGCGTGTCCTGGAGGCCGGCGTGCAGACGAACGGCCTTCGCCTTGCGATCCGCGAGCGCGATCAGCATGCCGGTGTCGTAGACCGGCACCCGGGCAGTCACGCCGCGTTACCGGATCGGGTAGCAGGACCGTCTGCGCCATAGACGAGCCCCATGGCCTCCTGCACCTCCTGCCGCTCCTGCTCCGTGAGATCGTCGTCGGCGACCTCAGGCAGCGGTGCCAGTGCGGCAGCCTCGGCCTCAGCTGCCGCGATCACCGCGTCAAGTCGGGCGAACTGCGCCTCGGCCGCTTCCGCCTCGGCCATCTGCCGGGTCGCAGCGTTGACGAGATAAGCGGAAACATCCATGCCGGCCCGCTCCGCGTGAGTCCGGATGCGCTCGGCATGATCACTGTCCAGGCTGATGCTGATCCTCGTCTTCGGCATACCAGAAGTGTATGACGCGTATTACGACCCCGCCAAGCGCCCATCCCGGACCTTGGCATCGGCGAGCAGCCAACATCTGTGCACACTGCCACCGTATGATCCACCGCCGTGCTCCCTGGTCGACGCCGAACGGCGTTCTGCGCCCAGCTGCCCACCTCGTACGACGACGCCTTCGCCGTCAAGGTGAGCGACACGAACGGCGCGACCACTACCGCCGTGCCCGCCCTGTACCAGACCGACCTGAACAACGCCTGCGCCGCCGCGTCCGGCGGCGAGAGCCGCTGCAGTCTGAACGGGTCGTACAGCACCCAGGTCGTCCCGACCCTCTTCGTCCTCGGCCTGCCCGAGAAGGCATCCCAGACGTCCTACAAGGCGGAGCTGGTCTGCTCGACGACCTGTGGCACCGAGAGGCACAACGTCACCGGCATCACCCCGGCCACGGGCGTCACCGGCACCAAGGTGACCGTCAACGTGTCGGGCTCGGCCCTGCGCGAGAGCGACAAGGTCCGGATCAGCTCCGGCGGCACGACGATCGAGTCGACCACCGTCTCGGTGGCGCCCGACCGTCGGACCCTCACGGCCGCGCTCGACCTGACGAACGCGGCCACGGGCTCGTGGGCGCTCAGCGTCATCACGACCAACGGATGGCATTACTCCAGCGGTCAGTTCACGGTCACCGCCCCCCAGCCGCCGGCCAACAGCACCGCCCCCACCATCGCGGGCACGGTCCGGGTCGGTACCGGTCTGGTCGCCCGGACCGGCACGTGGACACCGACGCCGACGTCTTACACCTACCAGTGGAAGCTCGACGGCGTCGCCATCCCGGGCGCCACCGCCTCCTCGTACGTCCCGACCGCCGCCCAGCTCGGCAAGAAGCTGTCGGTCACGGTGAAGGCCAACCGCACCGGCCACGCGAGCGGCGCGGCCGGGACGACGGGGATCGCCGTGGCCCGTGGTGTCGCCCCGAAGGCGACCACACTGCCGCCGGTCTCCGGCACGGCGAAGGTGGGCCGCACGCTCACCGCGAAGCGCGGCACGTGGACGCCCACGCCGACGTCGTACGGCTACCAGTGGTACGCCAACGGCAAGGCCGTCAAGGGCGCGACGAAGTCCACGTTCGTCCTCACCCGAGCGCAGCGCAGTCTGCGGATCACCGTCAAGGTGACCGCCCTCCGCACGGGCCACTCCAGCGGCTACGCGTACGGCAAAGCGACAGCCGTGGTCGTCGCCTGACGCACGGGCGATGAGCGCGACCAGGGCCCCGGGCACGGGCGATCGTGCCCGGGGCCTTTCCCGTTCCCATGTTCACGTAAGTGACGACGGAGCGTCCGCCGGCCGGAAGAGGTCTTCACGCATCCTGGGTTCGGGTGATACGGGATACGGGATACGGGATACGAAACGGAACAGGCAGATCGGCATGGGCGAGACAGTGGGCGGGACCGTCGAGCAGGTGCGAGCGCTGGTCGGTTGGGTCGGCGCGGGCCGCAAGCTGACCCAGACCGGCCGTGTGACGCTTGCCGACGCGCGAGCACTGGTGGAGGTTCTGGACACCGGCGACCGGATGGACCCGGGGGATCGGGGACCGTACGTTCATGACGAAATCCAGCGAGGAGCTGTACCACCTCACACTGCTGGTCGAGTGGGCGAAGGCGGCGCGACTGCTGCGGACCGCGGGCGGGCGCCTGCTGCCGGTGAAGAAGAACGCCAGGCTGCTGGACCGCCCCGACGAGCTGCGTGGCACGCTGTTCGCCGCACTACCGCGCATCGGCCCAGCCGTGACGGTCTCCGGCCGGCTGGAATCCCTACTCTCGCACGAGTACGGCCGGGGTCTGCGGGCGTTGCTGCAGCGGCTCTACGCGACCACCGTCCCGGTGCCACTCAGCGACCTGCACGATGTGGTGTGGCAGGCGGTCAGCCCGCTGTACGTGCTCGACGACCTGTCTCCCGACCGTCTGGGCATCTGCGTAGCGCCAACGACCACGACATCCAACGGGTCCTGAAAGCCCTGGTCCCCCTAGGCACTGTCCATCTCACCGATGAATGAGCCGAGTTGACAGCGAACGGCCGTACCGAGACGGCCCCGATGCGCGGCGAGCCCGAGCCCGGCGACGCGGTGTTACGGATTCTCGCCGAGCTCGCCGACATAGACGACCCCCCGGTTTGGCGGCAGTTGCTCGTGCCCGCCGCGACCCGCCTGGACCGGCTTCATTCCGTGATCCAGGACGCGATGGCCGGCAGAACTGCCACATGCACGCGTTCACCATCGACGGTGTCCAGTACGGCTGTCCCAGCGGCGAACTCGGATTCCGCGACGAGCGCACCGCCACACCGGCCGCCCTGCTCAAACCGGGCGCCCACTTCGTGTACACGTACGACTTCGGGGACTCCTGGGAGCAGCTCATCACCGTGGAGCAGGTCCAGACAGCTCAGCCGGGCTTCACTATCCGTACTCCATGGACGGTGCCGGGACGTGCCCGCCAGAGGACTGCGGCGGCACCCCCGGCTGCAGCGATCTCAAAGCGATCCGCGCCGACCGGCACATGAGGAACACCACGCCATGCTGGTGTGGCTCGGACTTCGGTCCGCCACGGAATTCGCCCCGGACCGTTTCGCACCGGACGAGGCCACCGCGCGGCTGCTGCGCCTCACGGCACCATGAAGGACGAGCTGTCCGGCCACGCCACCGTTCGCGGCTCTGGGCGCGGCATCCGCCGAACGACGCGAGTCATCCGGCACCTCGTGGTCTCAGTTCTGGTCTCATTCGCCTACATTCAGCCGCGTCCGGACGCCGCTGAACAGTCCACTCCGCCCCAGGTCAGGACGCCCCCGTCCCTCCCCGAACTCCCAGGCGAACATATGGAAAGCGTGTTGGGGGCAACCCCTCACGAGTTCGAATCTCGTATCCTCCGCCATTGCTCTCACCGGGCAATACGTCGAAGGGCCCCACCGCTCGCGGTGGGGCCCTTCGACGTTGCCGAGGAAGCTCCTGGCTGTGCGCACTGGGCCCCTCGGTGCCGCCGGCCTGCGCAGCGTCCGGATCACCCCGATCGGCTTCCCGCAGCGGCGCCGCCCTGGCCGGCGGTGTCCTGTCCGCCGTCGTCCTCGGCGGTCTGCTGGCCGCTGCCCCGGGGGCGGCGGCGGCCGCCGATGTCACCTGCTCGGCCAATGTCTACAAGCGAACGTTCTACAAGAACACCTCCTTCTCCGGTTCGCCGGTACGGACCGACTGCGACAAGGCCATCAGCCGGAGCTGGTCCGGCAGACCGGTCGCCGGTGTGCCGTCGGACAACTTCGGTGTCCGCTGGTCGGTGACGCGTGATTTCGGCATCGAGGGCCCCTTCACGTTCACCGCCGCCGCCACCGCCACCGCCGACGTCCGCGTCTACCTGGACGGCGTCCAGGTAGATCGACCTGTGGAAGAACACCGGCAGCACCGCCCGCTCCAAGGGCGCCAACCTCACCGTCCCCTCCGGCAAGCACACCCTGCGCGTCGACTACGTGAACTGGACCGGCGAGCCGCCAAGGTCAAGTTCACGTACAGGCCCCGGACTTCGGCAACGTACGACAAGAGGAAGCCGCTCGCCCCCGGTGTGAAGACCGCCTACAACACCAAGGTCCGGAAGGCGACCGTCTCCTGGTCCGCCAACAAGGAGATGGACCTCGCGGGTTACTCCCTCTACCGGCGGCCCGTCGACTCCGGCACCTGGACGAAGGTCGCCGCGACCACCGCCCGCAGCTACACGGATCCCCTCGTCAACCCCGATGACCGCACGCCCTACTACTACGAGGTTCGCGCCAGGGACAAGGCGGACAACACCTCGTCGGGCAGCGCGGACATCATCGTCCGCCCCCTGCCCGTGGTGACCTTCCTGCCCCCAGCCTCTCCCTGCGCTCCTGCGCGACGGGCATCCAGGCCACCGCGGCCGACTACACGCCGTCCGTGAGCCGCGGCTTCACGGGCTTCGAGATCGAACGCCGCGAGGCCGGGACGGACACCTGGTCGGTGGCCCTGCACAAGCCGTACGACCGCTTCGGCGCGACCGTCACCGTCTGCGACCCACTGCCCGCCGACGGCGCACCTACGAGTACCGGGCCCGTACCTATGACGCGGGCGGCAACTACTCGCCGTCCAGCTACATCCAGGCGGCGACCATGGCTGTTCGCTGACGGCCCGCAGGTCGATGTGACCTGACAACGGCGCCGTCCCGGCGGGGCCGGGGACGGCGCCGTTGGCCGCCGGCTACGCCTCGGCGAGCAGCGGGTCGTAGGCGGCGGAGCGCCGGCGGCCCGACATGAAGGAGAGGAAGTCCTTCACGAACGCGCCCCGGGCGTAGCTGTCCCCGGTGCCGGCCACGGTGCGCCCGAACCCGGTCCGGAACAGGGCCCGGTACTCGTCCGCGTCGATGACGCCGTTGCCGTCCCGGTCCGTGGCCTCGAAGAGGACCTCGGCGACCCGGATCAGCGCGGGCCCGGCGAGCGAGGGAACAGCCGCGGCGTACTCCTCCTTGCTGACGCGGCCGTCGCGGTCGCTGTCGAGGGCCGCCTGGAGCTCCTTCCACCACTCGGCGTACGCGCTGTAGAGCCGCGTCTCCTGTGGTTCGTCCAGATCCAGTCGGGAGGACAGCTCCCGGGCCATGGCCGCGAGGTCGGGCCAGTCCAGGTAACCGTCCCCGGTCTGGTCCAGCACGGCGGTGAAGAACTCTCCGGCACTCCGCCGGGGCCCGCTTCCCTCGTCTCCCTCGTCGGGACCGGGCTGTACGGGGAAGGGCGTGAGCAGCCTGAACAACGCGCCGGTTCGCTTCATCCGGTCGCGGAGCGCGGTGATCGTCGCGGCTCGGGGGTCGTCGCTGTCGGGGGACAGGTAGAGCAGGCTGGTGAGGGATTCCGCCTGGATCCAGCCCTCCGGCAGGAAGCGCGCCAGGCCGGCGGCCAGGTAGGCGCTCTGCATCAGCGTCCGGGCTCCGGGGGTCTCCGGGAGCCCAGCCCTTCGGCGGAAGGGTTCCGGGAGGGACGCCACGGTGATCGCGCCGATGACCGGGCCGGCGAGCGCACGGCCGGCCGCCCACACGGTGGGCAGCCCGTCCAGCAGCGGCGGCGCCGGCAGGTGGTCGAAGAGCTTGTAGAGGATGACGCGCAGCGCCTGCGTGTTCTCCAGCTCCGTCTCGACGGTGTGGTCGTAGTACGTCCAGAACTCCTGCAGCGTGGGAGGCAGGTGGCCGGCCTGGTCGCCGAGGAGAGCGAGGAACGCCTGGAATTCGGCGTACAGCTGCTCCATGTCGGTCTGTTCGAGCGGCTGCCCGCTGAGCCGGCACATGGTGACGGTGCTCTCGAAGAGCGTCGCGACCACCCAGGCGCGGACCTGCGGGTCCATCGCGTCGTAGGGCCGGTTCCGCTCGTCGGCGCCGTTCAGCCGGGCGTGCAGGCGATTGAGCCGGGCCGCCTCCCGCTGCCGTACCTCGTCGTCGGGACCGAACATGCGCTGCAAGCTCAGCAAGGTGTTGCGCAGCCGCCGCCACGGATGAGCCACGAAGGTCGAGTTGTCGATCAGGGCCGCGCCGATCTGCGGGTGGGCGGCCTCCAGCACGGTGGCCCGGATCATGGCCAGGGCCCAGCGTGGGTCGTCGAAGAACCGGTGGAACTGCGAGCCCGGTCCGAAGACCACGCCGAGCGGTACTGCCGGGTCCGGCCGCGTTCCGGGGCCCGGCCCCGCTCCGGGGTCCGACTGCGCACCGGGGTCCGGCCGCGTTCCGGGGTCCGGCCGCGCTCCCGGGTCCGGCCGCGCCGTGTCGCCGTCGCGGTCGGGGGCACCGGGGCCGGGGTCCCCGGGGTGGCTGCTGCCTGTGTGGGTCACTGGTGGGGTTCTCCGTCCGCCTTGGGCGTCACGCCGCCGAAGCGGCGATTGCGTTGCTGGTAGGTGTGCAGGCACTCCAGGAAGTGCGGCGCGCGGAAGTCGGGCCAGAGCACCGGCGGGAAGATCCATTCGGCGTAAGCCACCTGCCAGAGCATGAAGTTGGAGATGCGCTGCTCGCCGGAGGTCCGGATGACGAGATCGACATCGGGCGTGTCGGGGAAGGGCAGATGAGCGGCGAAGTGCCGCTCGTCGACGGCTTCGGCCGGCACTCCGCTGCGGATCAGGGAACGGGCCGCCTCGACGATGTCCCTGCGTCCGCCGTGGTCGAAGGCCACGGTCAGCGTCATGCCGCGGTTCACTTCGGTGAGCGTCATCAGGTCGGCGAAGTCCCTGGTCAGCGCTGCGGGAATCCTCGGATCCGCCACGCCGAGGAAGCGGCAGCGGATGCCCCGCGCGTAGAGCACCGGGGCGTGTTTGCGGACGACACGGCGCACCAGCCGCATGAGGAAGTCCACCTCGCTGCCCGGTCGCTGCCAGTTCTCGGTGGAGAAGGCGTACAGGCTGAGCCACTCCACGCCCGCCGACCGCGCCGCCTCGATGACGTCGATCACCGTCGCCTCAGCCGCCCGGTGCCCTGACGTACGTGGCAGCGACCGGCTCGCCGCCCAGCGGCCGTTGCCGTCCATCACGCACGCGACGTGACGCGGCACGCCGTCCCGCCGGGCCTCGGCGGACGGGCGGCCCGCTTCCGTACGGGGCGGCGGAACGGCAGCGCCGGTGGCTCGTTCGACCGTCACCTGTCTGTACTCCCCCGGTTGTCACCGCGTGCCCGGTTGTCACCGCGCGATCCCCCTCAGCAGGGTGCCGGTACCTCACCGCGGCCGCACCGCGATCTCCGCGCGATCACCCGTAGTACGTCTGTCTGAATTAATCCGCCCGGATTCGTCCGCCTGCATTCCGGCCGCCCGGCCGGGAACCCGGCGCGCGACGCGTCGGCACCCGTACCTGCCGCGCGGCACCCGTACCTGCCGCGCGGCACCCGTACCTGCCGCGCGGCACGGGTGCCGGTGAGCCCCGCTCCCGTTGAGATCCCCGCTCTCCGGGGGCACGCGTCGGACGCCTGCGACAATGTGAGGTGAACCGGTGTACGGCAGATCGTGCCGTGGGCGATGGAGGAGTCCTGTGCCACGAAGCTCGGAACCACTGAGGAAGCTGGGCTTCCTGACCATCGGGCTGTTCGACGAAGCGGATCCACGCCGGGGCCATGAGGCGACGCTCGCCATCATCGAACTCGGCGAGCGACTCGGCTTCGACAGCGCCTGGGTGCGGCACCGGCATCTCCAGTACGGCATCTCCTCCCCCGTCGCCGTTCTGGCGGCGGCGTCCCAGCGCACCAGCCGCATCCAGCTGGGCACCGCGGTCATTCCGCTGGGCTGGGAGAATCCGCTGCGCCTGGCCGAGGACCTGGCCACGGTCGACATCCTGTCCGGGGGCCGGCTCAATCCGGGTGTCAGCGTCGGTCCACCGATGCGGTACGACGAGGTGAAGGGGGCGCTCTACCCCGACACCTCCGACACCGAGGACTTCAGCTACGAGCGCGTACGACGACTCATGGCCTTCGTCCGTGGGGAGGCGGCCACCGACTTCAGGGGCACGGAAGGCTTCGAGGAGTTCTCCGACCGCGTCCAGCCGCACGCCCCTGGCCTGGCGCGCCGCATGTGGTACGGCGGTGCCAGCCTGCGGTCGGCCCGCTGGGCGGGGGAGCAGGGCATGAACTTCCTGACCAGCAGCGTCGTGAAGGCGGAGGAGTCCGAGGACTTCGCCGAGATCCAGCTCTCGCACATCCGGACCTTCCGCGCCCACCACCCGGACGGCGACCGGGCCCGCGTCTCGCAGGGGCTCGTCGTCATCCCCACCGACACCGCGTCACCGGAACAGCGCGCGAAGTACGAGGCGTACGCCCGGAAGCGGATGCCGCGCACCGCCTCGCCGCAGGGGCCGGCTCGCATGATGTTCGCGCCCGACCTTGTCGGAAGCTCCGCCGAGATCGCTGAACGGCTCCACGCCCACGCCGGTTTCCAGGAGGTCGACGAGGTCGCGTTCGCGCTGCCCTTCAGCTTCGAACACGACGACTACGTCCAGATCCTCACGGATATCGCCACCGCGCTCGGCCCGGCTCTCGGCTGGCAGCCGTCCGCCTGAACTCGGTCACCGCCGCGCCGGCCACGGACGGTTCGGCTCGTCCACCGGCGCGGGGCGCTTTCGGCTGTAAGGAGGCAGACGGGGAGCGCGGCGAGATCCTCCGTCCGGTCTCCAGCGCCGGCTATCACGTCCTGTCGGGAGGGCTGTCACCTTCTGACACCAGAGCGCGTTCCCAGGCGGACAGTTCGCCGTCCGGGGGAAGCTTTCTCGCGGCGGAGTAGTGGGACCTGCCGACGGACACCTTCAGGACCTGGACGGGGATGACCAGGAGGGAGCGCTTCCTCTTGATGGTCGCTCTGCTGGTCGCTCTGCTGGTCGCTCCGGCGGAGAAGATCCCCGAGAGCACTCCTCCGAGATCGCCGGACGCCACGTCTTCGAAGATCCAGTCGTCGAGGAGGAGGCGCACCTTCCGCGAGGCCGGCCCCTTTCCCGTGATCCCGATGTACACGTCGGAACCGGAAATCCTGCCCGCCCAGTCGGCGAACCAGGTCGACCGCCCCAGGGGCCGCTGATGGAATCTGGCGCCCCCCGCGCCGAGGGAGCGCAGGGCCGTCTCGGCCCCGGTCACCGCGGCCGATCTGCTGTTCCGGTCCGAAGCCATCGCAAGAACCCTCCACACGATTCGGCGGGGTGGCCGGCGGCCGAGCACGTCACGACGACGGCGGCCTGTTCCCCGGCCGGTACCCCCACCGTACGGGGCGGCCCGGCGACCGCACCGTACGGCGCACGCGCCTTCGCCGCGTCACGGACGGTGGGACGCGCGCGGGGGCCGCTGGCAGGCGGGGGAATCGACGAGCCGAGGGTCCGCTTTTCCTTCGGCATCGTCCGCCACCAGGCGTGGAGCAGGTTCCACATGGTGCGGGCCGCGTGCGTCTGGTCACCAGCCCTCAACACCTCGGCAGGCGAGAGCGCAAGCCGGGCACGGTGCCCGAACTGCCCCTTGACCAGGATGCCTTGACTGATCATCGAGGCCATGGCGTTGGCCGGCGATCGGGTCGGCGCAACTCTCGTCCACACAAACGATTTTCACTCCTTTTGATGAATGCTCATCATTTTGCGGACGCGTTCGTCGCCGCCTCGCATAGTGAAAACGCACCGTCTGCCACGTTCACGTTCCGACGAATCCTGTGCGTCTCCGCCGCCTCTCACGGCACCTCATCGGCTTGATCGCGGCGCCGAGCCGGCAGAAGAAGTTCGACCACGTCGGCCGTAGCCCATCGGCCGTAGCCCGATGAAAGGTGAGTCACCATGCGCACGGAAGCAGTCAACCGGGTCAAGCTCGTGTTCGGCCTCTTCGATGTCGACGGCAACGGATACCTTGAGGCCGACGATTTCGACGTCATGGCGGAGCGCGTCATCCAGGCGGTACCCACCGCCGCCGACGCGGCGAAAAGCGCGATGCTGGCCGCCTTCCGGAAATACTGGACGACCCTGCTCGTCGAATTGGACGCCAATCACGACGGCAAGGTCAGTTTCGACGAGTTCACGGCCTGCGTTCTCGCTCCGGAGCGCTTCGACGACGCGATCACCGACTTCGCCGAGGCGCTCTCCGCCCTGGGCGACCTGGATGGCGAGGGACTCATCGAGCGGCCCGTCTTCGTCGCGCTCATGACGGCCATCGGCTTCCAGCTCGCCAACATCCACGTCCTCTTCGACGCCTTCGAGCCCACGGACGCGGACCGGATCACCAGGGCGACCTGGGCCCACGGGATCAAGGAGTACTACGGCCCCGACAAGGCGGGCATCCCGGGTGACCACCTCGTCGGAAACCCGACGGGCTGAACTCCGCCCGCCGCCGAAAACACATACGTTTCGTGAGAAATTTGCTCAATATGATGATCCGGCGGCTCTGAACGCCGTCTTCCCACCCCTTCGCCGGCTTCCCTCGTCCGGTCGCTACCTTCCCTGGTCCGGCGGCCACTGGTTCGCCGACTTGCCCGGCGCGAGGTGGTCCACCACGTCGGCCAGGTCCATGCAAACCTGCTCGATCTTCTTGCGGATGTTCCGCTGCTCGGTGACGATCGCCCCCAGCAGCAGCCCCGTCAGCGCAGCGGATCCGTTGAGCAGTTGGAGGGTGACCATGACCTCGATGAGGTTGTGGTGGGCGAACGGCCCGATGCGGTCCGTCGCCGCGTCGATCGCCAGGACGGAGACGAGCAGCGTGCACGGCGCGCTCCCCGCCAGCTGGAAGCGCAGGGCGGCCCAGACGAGCAGGGGGAAGACGAGGAACAACAGCGAGAGGGGGGTCCGGGTGGCCACCGGCGTGAGCACCCCGGCCATGAGTACGAGCGCCGCCGCCTCGGCCCAGCGGGCGGCCCAGCGGTAGGTGTCCCGCCGGGGCAGCCGGACCCGGGGCAGGACGAGCAGCACCGGCGTCACCACGAGGACGCCCATGGCGTCGCCCGTCCACCACGCCGACCAGACCGACCAGAATCCGCCCAGCTGCAGCCGCCCGCTGAACACCAGTACCCAGGTGCCGATGGTCGAGCTGATCAGCATCCCGCCCAGGGCGCCGAGGAAGACCAGCGCCACCCCGTCCCGCAGGCGGTTCAGCTCGGTACGGAAGCCCACACGGCGGAGCATCAGGTACGAGCACAGCGGGGCGAGGGTGTTTCCGCCGATGATGCCGAGGTCGGCCACGCGGATCGAGCTGATGGTCACGACGACGAGAAGGACTCCGAGAGCGATACCCGGCCAGATCCCGATCCCCAGGTAGAGCAGGGCGCACAGGGCGATGCCCGTAGGGGGCCAGAGGGGCGTCACGACCGCCCCCTCGAAGTCCACCTGCAATCGCAGGCCCAGCACTCCGGCCGCGTAGTACACGCCGGCGACCACGAGGATCCGGAGCGCGGCTACGGAGAGACGTCGGATTTCCTCGGGGCGCACCACATCAGTCATCAGACAACGCCGCCCGCCCCGCGTCGCCCGTGACACGCCCTGCCGGCGCCTCCAGGTCACCCGTTCCTGTACCCCGGCGCCGCGTCGTGGGACATCACCAGGACGGCCGCGTCGTCGGAGTGTCCGGTGAACTCGGCGACCTTCATCACCTCGTCGGCCAGCTCACCGGGCGCCCCGGCCGCTCCGGCGCCGGCCAGTCGGGTGACCCGGGCCAGCCCCTCCTCTATCGGGAAGGAAGGCCCTTCGATCACCCCGTCCGTGACCAGGACGAAGGCTCCCGCCGTCGTCAACTGGCGCCGGGTCACCGGGTAGGTCTCCCCCGGCAGGATGCCCAGCGGCAGGCCGCCCTCGCCCTCGGCGGTTCCGGACCGGCCGTCGACCGTGGCCCATACGGCGGCCACGTGGCCGGCCCGGGCGCTGTGGAGCTCCCAGGTGGCGGGGTCGAAGCGGAGAAACGTGCAGGTCGCGAAGAGGGAGGAGTCCACCGACAGGAGCAGGTCGTTGGCCCGGCTGAGCACCTCGCCCGGATCGGCGGTGCCGGCGGCCACCGCCCGTATCCCGATCCTGACCTGGCCCATGAAGGCGGCGGCCTCGACATCGTGACCCTGGACGTCGCCGATCGAGTACCCGATGGAGCCGTCGGGGAGCAGGAAACCGTCGTACCAGTCGCCGCCGATGTCCAGGCCGTCCCGGGCGGGGGTGTAGCGGGCGACGGCACTCAGACCCGTCACATCGGGCAGGGTCGCCGGGAGCATCTGGCGTTGCAGCACCTCGGCCAGCTCCACCCGGGCATGCTGCAATTCGGCGCGCTCCCGCGCCCGGGCGGCGAGCCGCCCGAGCGTGGTCAGCAGGTCGTCGGCGCTTGCCGACTGCGCGGGACGACGCCGGGTCATGGACTCGCTCCGAGGTACGTCCGTTCATGGACCGCCGCGAGGACCATCTCACCTCACTGCGGCTTACACCTTATGTATCATTATGTCCCACATGTCGACGGATTATGTCGCCTGCCTCGATACACCGAGCTGGCCACCGCTTCTTGGAGTGCGGGCCACCGCTTCCCGGAGAGAGCGGCGGCCCGCTTCTCAGAGCGACTCCGCTTTCTGTACGAGCGGCTCGGACACGGGCGGCGACACGGCCGCGGCGCCCTTGCCGTAGCGGGCCCCCGGGATGGCGAGGACCACCAGGGCGGCCAGCAGGGCCACGCCCGCGCCGATCATGAAGGTCGTCCGGAAACCGGCCTCCGAGGGGATCGAGACCGGGCCCAGGTCGGTGGTCATGTGCGCCAGGACCACCCCCATCACCGCGCTCGCGGTGGAGGTTCCGATGGAGCGCATGAGGCTGTTGAGGCCGTTGGCCGCCGCGCCCTCGGATGCCGGGACCGCCCCCATGATCAGGGCCGGCATCGCCGCGTACGCGAAGCCGATTCCCGCGCTGACCACCGCCGCGAAGGCCACCACACCCCAGACGCTGCCCATCAGGCCGAGCGCCACCGCGTATCCGAGGGCGATGATGAGCGCGCCCGCCAGCAGGGAAACCTTGGGGCCCTTCGACGCCGAGAGCTTCGCGGCGAAGGGGGAGACGGCCATCATCACCAGTCCGGCGGGGGCCATCCACAGACCGGCCGAGAGCATGGACTGGCCGAGGCCGTAACCCGTCGCCGAGGGCAGCTGGAGCAGCTGCGGCGCCACCAGGGACATCGCGTACATCGCGAAGCCGATCACGATGGACGCCAGGTTGGTCATCAGGATCGGCCGGCGGGCGCTGGTGCGCAGATCGACCAGCGGGGCCGGATGCCGCAGCTCCCAGCCGCCCCACAGCAGCAGAACCACGACGGAGGCGGCGAACAGTCCGAGGGTCGTGCCGCTTCCCCAGCCCCAGTCGCCACCCTTGGAGACCGCGAGGAGCAGGGAGATCAGTCCGGCGGACAGGCCGAGCGCGCCGACGACGTCGAAGCGGCCGCCCTGACCGGCCGAGGATTCGGGGACGACGCGCAGGATCAGCAGGCCCACCAGGATCCCCAGTCCGGCCGAGCCCCAGAACAGCATGTGCCAGTCGGCGCTCTGCGCCACCGCCGCCGATACGGGCAGGCCGAGCGCGCCGCCCACACCGAGCGAGGAGCTCATGACGGCCATGGCCGAGCCGAGCCGCTCGGGCGGCAGTACGTCACGCATGATGCTGATGCCGAGCGGGATCACCCCCATGCCGAAGCCCTGGAGCGCCCGGCCGACCACCACGGGGGCCAGCGAGTCGGCGGGAGCGCACACCAGCGAGCCGATGACCAGCAGGGCTGTGCTGATCAGCAGCAGGCGCCGCTTGCCGTACATGTCACCGAGCCGCCCGACGACCGGGGTGGCGACGGCGGCGCCCAGCAGGGTGGCGGTGATGGCCCAGGACGCGTTGGACGCCGAGGTGTGCAGCAAACGCGGCAGGTCCGGTATGAGCGGTACGACCAGCGTCTGCATGACCGAGACCATGATCCCGGCGGCGGCCAGCACACCCACGATCAGGCCGCCGCGGGTCGGCTCGGGGGAGGAGGGGGTCATGTTCTCTCCACTGGCTGCGTGAAGACAAAGATATGCATCATGCACACAGTATGCAGGGTGCACTTGCGCGGCTTCATGAACATGGGTGAGAGATACGGTGTCTATGCGCCATATGAAGAAGAGGAGGGCCCGGGCATGGATCAGGAAATCGTCGTGATCGAGCGCGAGTTCAAGCTGCTGAGCCGGCACACGTCCCTGGGCTCGGCCAACGGCTGCCCTCCCGAGGTCCGGCTGGAGCGCAGCGCGTACCTGCTGCTCAGCCGCATCGAGATCGACGGCCCCCTCTCGATCGGCCAGCTCGCCGACGCCTTCGGCCTCGACACCTCCACCGTCAACCGCCAGACCGCCGCGCTGCTGCGCACCGGCCTGGCGGAACGGATCGCGGATCCGGACGGCGGGATGGCCCGCAAACTGCGGATGACCGACGAGGGCCTGCGCCGCCTGCACGCCCACCGCGCCTGGGCCACCGACGGCCTCGGCCTGGTACTGGCCGACTGGACAGCTGACGAGATCGCGGCCCTTGCCCACGCGCTGCTGCGCTTCAACACCACCATCGAGGAAAAGGAAGGGCGGCCCTGGCCACGGCCGGACGATGCCGCCACCACGACGCAGGCCGAGTCCGGGAGCGGCGAGTCCGGGAGCGGGCCTTCCTGACGCGGCCGGCCGGGGCCTCCCCCGCGAAGTTCGCCGGCGACCCTGAGTCCCCCACGGCCCTGGAGAGTCACCGGGCCGAAGGCTTCCCCGGGGCACGCGCCGGATCGTCGTACACCGTGACGTACGCCTGATCGCGCGCCGGAGCCTGTGCCGCTCCGCCGGTTCCCAGGAGGGTGGTGGGGGTTCGGCTGCCTGCGGTTCCAGGGTGGGCAGCTGCCGCGGCGCGCGCCGGGTGACGGCGGCCGGGAGGGCTCCGTGTACGAGCTGGGCCGCGCGCGGCCAGGGCTGGGCGTAGATGTGACGGACCCGGCGTTCGATGCCGGCGGCGAGGCGGTCGACCGCCGGGGCGAGGGGGTACGTACGGTTGGCGGGCCACGGCATCCGGGAGCGCGGCTCGCGCGGCGCGGCGTCCGCTTCCGCGCCGCGCGCCATGTCGGTGTCGGTGTCGATGTAGGTCCAGCTCATACGCGAGGTCTCCCGTCGGGACCCCGATGCCCGCCCGGTGCCGGGCGGCGACACCCGTACGCGTACGGACCCAGGCGTCGTCGGCGCCCCAGGCGGCCGGCAGTTCCCCGTTGCCGGATGGCCCCCCGGGGACCCATCCGGCGACGGTTTCCAGCGCCGCCACCCGTACCCCCCGGGCGCGCGGAGCTTTCGCCTCCGCGCGCCGGTCCAGCGCGTATCCGCTCGCCACCCAGCGCCCCTCGTCCGGTAAACGATCACCTGGGCCGGATGGCAGACACCTTGACCCGTAGGCGGGTTACTCCGTGACCGGCCTACCGGGCCGGATGGGGCACGGACAGGGACCCCCAGCCCGGCAGCAGGAGCCGCGCCGCCGACGTGCCGATCCCGGTGGGGACGGGCGGCGCCCAGCCGCCTCCCGGCCGGTCCTGGACCAGATCGGCCTCCCGGTAACGCCGGCAGCCGTCATGCCAGTTCAGAATGCCCGCGAGCCAGTTCTCCAGCTCCTTCACATAGCCGTCGAGCACCTTGCGCGCGTCGTCGTCGAGCTGGAAGTCGTCGTACAGCACCGGCAGTTCATGGGCGGCGACGTGCTGGAACTGGCGCATGCGCGAGTTCATCAGGTCGTCGATGATGGCGAGGCCGGTCGGGTAGTCGCAGTCGAAGAAGTTCTGCACGACGAGCACACCGTTGTGGACCTCACCCTCGAACTCGATCTCCTTCTGGTACGAGAAGACGTCGTTGAGCAGGCAGGCGTAGTCCTGGGCCGCGTTCTCCAGGGACCTCATCGGCCCTGTCCGGTAGATCTCCGGCGGCACCTCCTGGCCGTGACTCAGCCGGGACAGGCTCATCGTCATGTCGGAGCCGAAGGTCTGCCGGCGCATCTCCATGTAGTCGACCGGGTCCGGGATGCGGTTCTGCGCCTGGTTGGCCAGCTCCCACAGCCAGCTGGCCGTCATGTCCTCGACGGCCTTGCGGAAGGTGCGGCGGCCTTCCAGCTCCATCGGACCGGCTGTCCGGACCCACAGGTCGGCCAGTCCCCGCTCCAGCGCGGTGGCCGGCACCGGCGTCTCGAAGCTCTCGACCGGCATGAACAGCGAGAGCCGCTCGTTGCACGCCTTCGCACCCGCCAGATCGCGGGCGTAGCCGTAGACGACCGGGAAGTAGTCGTCCCCGTACGTCCCCCAGGTCAGCCAGTCCGAGGTCAGATCCAGCTCCTCCGCCGTGGCGTCGGGGTGGATGCCGGCGGAGCAGAGCGGGAGGTCGATGCGCCGGAGCCGGTCCTCGTCCCACACGTCGGAGGTGGGAATGCCCGGCTGCGCCTCCAGGATCCCCATGCGGTGGGACCACTCGACGACGTGCTCCCGCGAGTGGTCCAGATGCGGACTGAGGGTGAGCGCGAACGGCATCTGGAAATCGGGCAGCAGCGAGGGACCGACCCGCTGGAACGGGACATGGCTGAAGCTGCGCGCCCGCGCGGGGGCGCCCGCGCTCATCGTCCTCGCGATGTCGGCGGCGGCCGTGCCGAGACCGACCGGCGTCATCGAGAAGGACGTACCCTCCGGGGCCGACGAGCCGCCGCCGTTCATGTACCGGCTGGAGCGCATGTGCCACTCGTGGCCGCCCGACTGCCAGTCCTGGAGCCCCTTCACGTAGGCGAGGGTGTCCGCGCACAACTGCGGGGCGAGGCCCTTCTCGGCGAAGAGCGGGCCCAGTTCGGTCACGGCGGTGTTCTCGAACTGCTGGATGCGCGAGGTGAGCAGATCGTTGACGGCGTCCGCCGCCTCCTGCGTCGTACAGCCCAGGAACTTCTCCAGGACGAGCACACCGTTGCTCAGCTCGCCCTCCTCCTCGATCTCCCGCTGGTACGAGAAGAGGTCGTTCCGCAGATGGACCCCGTCCGAGAAGGTGTCCTTGAGGACCCGCAGCGGCCGGGAGCCGGCGATCTCGGCGGGGACCTCGGCGCTCGCGGCGTACTCGATGAGCCCGGCCGACCACGGCGCCCCACCGACCTTGCGCCGCATCTCGATGTACTCGACGGGGTTCGCGATCCGCTCCGCGTTGATGTTCGCGAGCTCCCAGTCGGACTCGTTCAGCAGGTTCTCGGTGGACTCCGCGAACCGCTCACGCCACGCCATGGACATGCTGGGGACCGTCCGCGCCCAGAGATCGGCGAGACCCGCCTCCACCGGATTGGTCGGCTCCGGGAAACCGGCCGACAGGTCCATCGGCATGAAGGCGGCCAGCCGCTCCAGATACGCCTTGCCGCCCTCCCGGTCCTGCGGCTTCTTGAAGATCTCCAGGAAGTGGTCGTCGAAGAAGAAGACCCACACGTACCAGTCGGTGACCAGCGACAGCGCCGGACCGTCGCAGTCGGGGTGGGTGTAAGCGCAGAGCAGGGCGTAGTCGTGCGAATCGAGGTCGTGCTCCTCCCAGATCCCCGAGCCCTCCAGCATCCCCATGTCCCTGGCCCACTTCTTGGAGTGCTCCCTGGCCTCCTCCAGATGGGGGTTGAGACGAGCCGGATACGCCATATAGAAATCCGGCAGTTCAAAGGGCTGTGTCACGGGCGCGCGGCCTTTCCCGAAGGGTGCGGAGGTTTCCCCTGCGCCGGAATGAGCCGATCAGGAATGCCGACATCGCGTACCGCCCCCCTGCCGTGTCACCCGGTCGGCACAGCCCTACCCCTCGGCCGAGTCCGCCATCCGTGCCACGAAACAGTCATATGAACATACGGACAGCGCGTCGCGTACCCGCTCTGTCCGCGACCCGGGCGATCATCGCCGTATGAGCACCACCATCCGGCTCGCCCAACAGCCCGAGGCCGACGAACTGCTCGGCCGCAGCCCGCTGGCCGCCCTGGTCGGCATGTTGCTGGACCAGCAAGTTCCCATGGAGTGGGCCTTTTCCGGTCCCTGGACCATCGCCGTACGCATGGGCGGTGACGATCTGGACGCGCGGCAGATCGCCGCGTACGACCCCGACGCCTTCGCGGCGCTGCTCTCGGAGAAGCCGGCCGTGCACCGCTATCCGGGGTCCATGGCCAAGCGCGTGCACCAGCTGTGCCAGTACCTGGTCGAGCAGTACGACGGTGATCCGAGCGCGGTGTGGCAAGACATCGCCACCGGCGCGGAGGTGCTGGCGCGGCTGAACGCGCTGCCCGGCTTCGGGAAGCAGAAGTCCCAGATCTTCCTGGCGCTGCTCGGCAAGCAGTTCGGCGTACGGCCCACGGGCTGGCGGGAGGCCGCGGGCGCGTACGGCGACGCCGGCTCGTACCGCTCGGCGGCCGACATCACCGGCCCCGAGTCGCTGGCCAAGGTCCGTGCGTTCAAGCAGGAGGCGAAACGGGCGGCGAAGGCGGCGAAGGCCGACAAGCCGACCGGACGGGGCTGAGCGGGCGGCACACCGGATGAGCTGCTGCCCGGCTGCCCGGCTGCCCGGGTTTCCGGGTTTCCGGGTTTCCGGGTTCTTGGGGATGTTCCCCCGGGGCCGGTTTCCCTCTCCTCGTTCGCGCCGGAAGACCCGACCACCGGAAGGACCCCGTGAAGGCCACTCCCCGCGGCTTCCTGGCCGCCACGGCCGCCGCCGTACTCGCCGTCCCGCTGGTGCTGACCGGCGCCGCCTCCTCCTCGGCCGCCGCGCACGTACCCGACCCGGCGCGAGACGCGGCGAGGCTCTCCCGGAAGCTGGTCCGCGCGGCGTCCGCCGAGGGCGCCTACCGTCATCTCACGAAGTTCCAGGCCATCGCCGACTCCTCCGGCGGCCACCGGGCCGCCGGTTCGCCGGGCCACGACGCCTCCGCCGGCTATGTGTACGACCGGCTGAGAAAAGCCGGCTACCAGGTCTCGTACGACACCTTCGACTTCACGTACATCGAAACGCTCGCCGAGAAACTCCTGGTCACGGTGGCAGGCGCCCCTCAGGCCACCCCTCGGGCCGGCGATCCGGCCACCGGTCAGGCCACTGTTCCGGCGCCACGCGAGGTCGGCATCGTGGCCATGTCGTACACGAAGTCGACGCCGGTGGGCGGCGTCACGGCCCCTCTCGCGGCCGTCCCGGCCGATGCCACCACGGGGTGCGAGGCCGCCGACTACGCCTCGGGCTCCTTCACCGGCAGGATCGCGCTGATCAGGCGCGGCGGCTGCGACTTCGCGAGCAAGCAGCGGGAGGCGGCCGCCGCGGGCGCGGTCGCCGCGATCATCTACAACAACACCGAGGGCGCGCTGAGCGGCACACTCGGCACTCCGGCGGCGGGGGTGATCCCCACCGGGGGCATCACGCTGGCCGAAGGCCAGGCACTCGCCACCGAGGCAGCCGAAGCAGCCGAAGCGGTGAAGACCGCCGGGACGGCCGCTGACACCGAGGGCGCGGTGACGGCCACGGTGGAGGTGCGCCAGCTCCAGGAGCCGCGCACCACCCGCAACGTGATCGCCGAGACCCGCGACGGCGATCCGCACCGGACCGTGATGCTCGGCGCCCACCTCGATTCGGTGGTCCAGGGCCCCGGCATCAACGACAACGGCTCGGGCTCCGCCGCTCTGCTCGACGTGGCCCTCGCCCTTGCCGACACCGACGGCAAACCCGCCAACAAGGTCCGCTTCGCCTGGTGGTCGGGAGAGGAACTGGGTCTGCTCGGCTCCGAGGCGTATGTCACGGGCCGCACCGCCGAGCAGCGCGCCGACATCGCGCTCTACCTGAATTTCGACATGATCGCGTCATCGAACTTCGCCGAGTTCGTCTACGACGGCGACGACTCGGACGGCGGCCCCGGGGGCCCGGGCCCCCGGGGCTCCGCCCAACTGGAGAAGGACATCGGCGACTTCCTCGACCACCAGGGCCGCCCGCACGAGGGAGCCGATTTCGACGGGCGTTCCGACTACGGACCGTTCATCGCCGCCGGTATCCCCTCCGGCGGCACCTTCACCGGCGCCGAGGGCATCAAGTCACCCGCCCAGGCGCACAGATACGGCGGCGAGGCGGGGGTGGCATACGACACGTGCTACCACGCGGCGTGCGACGACCTCGCACACATCAACAGGAACGCCTTCGACCTCAACATCGACGTGATCGCCCACGCCGTGGGCACGTACGCCCACGATCTCGGGGCGCTCTCGCGTCCTCGGTGACGGGGCGGCCGTCCCCTTTCGAGCGAACCGGGCTCCTTCTCGACCTGCCTGACACGGCGTCGAAAAGACGCCGGAAAGACGCCCGCGATGCGCACAGGACGGCGCCGGGGAGGCGCCGGAGAGACGGACGGCAGGCTTCCGCTCAGGCATCATCCCGTTTTGACGCCGAATGCGATGTTCATGCTCCGGCACCATGGCTGCGCCCGGAGCCGCTCGCCCGGTAGGCTTTCCGTGTGATCTTCAAGCGCATCGGTAACGGGCGGCCCTACCCCGACCACGGACGGGAATCCACCCGGCAGTGGGCGGATGTCGCGCCGCGCCCGGTCCGCCTCGATCAGCTCGTGACCACGAAGGGTCAGCTCGACCTGGAAACGCTGCTCGCCGAGGACTCCACCTTCTACGGGGACCTGTTCGCGCACGTCGTGAAGTGGCAGGGCGATCTCTATCTGGAGGACGGACTGCACCGCGCCGTCCGCGCCGCGCTCCAGCAACGCCAAGTGCTGCACGCGCGCGTGCTGGACCTGGGCTGAGCCGGTCCGTACGGGTGACGACTGGGCCTTTCGGGCCCTTTCCCACAGCTGACCACGCAACCCGTTGATCGTTTAGTAGGAATCACCACCGGCGCGCACTACGCTGCGCCCATGAGCATGCTCACTCCCCCCGGCATGGGCGGAAAGTACCGCATCACGGGTGACAAGTTCCCGCGTATGCGGCGCCCTCGCCATCGTCACAGGATCGTGCTCGCGGCCCTCGCCGCCGTCGTCGCCCTCGGCCTGGCCGGCTGGGGGACCTTGCAACTCATCGATGTCTTCTCAGGTGACGGCAAGAAGAACACAGCCGTCGGCCCGAAGCCCGCCTGCAAGCCCTCCACGGCACCCGCCAAGGCGCTGCCCAAGCCCGGCCAGATCACGGTCAACGTCTACAACGCGACCCCGCGAGGCGGACTCGCCAAGACCACCGCCGACGAGCTCAAGAAGCGCGGCTTCGTCATCGGCAAGGTGGGCAACGCACCCGCCACGTACGACAAGAAGGTCCCGGGCGCCGGCCTCCTGCTGGGCGCCCCGACGGCCTCGGACGGTCCCCTCACCGTCCTCGGCACCCAGCTGAAGGGAGCCACCCCGAAGACCGACACCCGGAAGACACCGGACGTCGATCTGATCATCGGGACAGCCTTCAAGACGCTGAACGTACAAGAGGACGCCGACCAGGCCCTGGCCGTCCTGGCCAAGCCCGCGCCGACGCCCTCCTGTTGAAAGTGGCGGTCGTCAAGAGGCCCGGTTCGCCTGCGGCTCCACGGACCCGGGGGCGAACCGGGCCCTGGGGCGAACCGGACTCTCACCCTTGATCAGCCGCCCTTGATCAGCCGGACAGGGGCCTAATCAGCCGTGCCGTACAGGCGGTCACCCGCGTCGCCCAGACCCGGGACGATGTAGCCGTTCTCGTTGAGCCGCTCGTCGACCGCCGCGGTGACGACCGTCACCGGCGTGCCCGCGAGCTCGCGCTCCATCATCTCGACGCCCTCGGGCGCCGCGAGCAGGACGACGGCTGTCACGTCGTCCGCGCCGCGCTTGATGAGCTCCCTGATCGCCACGACCAGCGTGCCGCCGGTGGCCAGCATCGGGTCCAGGACGTACACCTGCCGGCCCGAGAGGTCCTCGGGCATCCGGCTCGCGTACGTGGACGCCTGGAGCGTCTCTTCGTCCCGGACCATCCCGAGGAAGCCCACCTCGGCGGTCGGCAGCAGCCGCACCATGCCGTCCAGCATGCCGAGACCGGCCCGGAGGATCGGCACCACCAGCGGGCGCGGGTGGGAGAGCTTCACCCCCGTGGTCGCCGTCACCGGGGTCTCGATGGCGACCTGTTCGGTCCGCACATCCCGGGTCGCTTCGTACGCGAGCAGGGTGACCAGCTCGTCGGCGAGACGCCGGAAGGTCGGTGAGTCGGTGCGCCGGTCGCGCAGCGTGGTGAGTTTGTGCGCCACCAGCGGGTGGTCGACGACATGAATCCGCATGGCGTCAACATTAACCGGGGGCCAAGGCTGTACGCGCTGCCACGGGCACACCGGCATCAACCCGCGCTCCTGAGGGAAGGGTGAGAAGGACCTCCCCGGTGCGGCCGCGGAGATTCGGACCAGCCTTGGGGAGGGTGAGGCGTCGATGCCGTACCGGGAGCGGAACGGCCAGGATCTCGAACAGAATCCTGACCGGGAGCAGCACGAGAAGCACGGCCACGGCCGCGATCAGGGTCACGAGCGGGGCGACGGGCAGAGGCAGGCCCGGCCCGAGGATCCGGACCGGATACCGGGGCCTGCCCGGGAACAGAGCACGGATGGGGCAGGGGCCGGGGATGGCGACCGGGATGGCGACGGCTCCGGGGCCGGGGCCGGGGCCGGGGCCGGGGCCGGGGCCGGGGCCGGGGCCGGGGCCGGGGCCGGGGAGAGCGAAGCCGCGCGGCGTCGGCGGCGCGCGCAGTTCCTGCGGGAGCTGCACGAGGCGAAGGCACTGCGCGAGCGGGTGAAGCCCCGCCAGGCCCGCGCCGCCCGCATGCGCCAGCAGATGCGGATGCGCACCTTCCGCTGGTAGCCACGCCCGGCGCGGGACCGACTTCCAGGCGGCCCCGGCGCCCACCGGAAGGGCATCCCGCACCAGGGGCCGAACAGGGGCCTAATAAAATGGCCTCACGACGCAACGGCGGAAGACCTCTCGCGAAGCGCTCGTTTCTGCCACGATTCCGAGTGGGCGGGGCAGAGCAGCGCCCCGCCGGATCGTCACACCTCTGATCAGTGGGAGAGTCACGGTGTACTTCGCCGCACTGCTCGCGCGCACCGAAGACGGGTGGGAAGCGAGCGATACAGAGCTCGACGATGTGGAGACCTTGTCGGATCTGACCGACCTGGCCCGCGAAGCCTCGGTGGACGAGGACACGGTGCTCCTCTTCATCGAACAGGAGGATGCCTGGTTCGGCATCCTCCGTGTGGAGGGCGAGGAGGACCCTCGCATCTACGTCTCCGACGCGGCCGCGGCCGCGCGCTCCTCGTACGGGGAGATTCTCATCGACGAGCTGACCGGCGGGGACGACGACGACCCGGCCGACGACCTGGACACGCTGGACCTCGACGGCACGGAGGACGGCGAACCGGACGAGATCGACGAGGAGGACCAGGAGGACGACGACGGCATCCCGGCGACGGGCGGGGAGATCGCGCCCGCGGGTCCCGTCGGCGACCGGGAGATCCTCGCCGACCTGGGCCTGTCCCAGGGCGATCTGCTGGCACTGGACACCGACGCGATGGCAGAGATCGCGGAGGCTCTGGGGGCCGCCGAGGTACTGGAGAGCGTCCGCTAGTGGCCGGGCACGACACCGTGCCCGGCCCGCCGAGCGATCCACCGAGCGGCCGGGTACGGGATCCGGTAGGGGGTCCCGCCCGGGATCCCGTACGAGATCCGTGGCACGCGTCAATGCGTCTCGCCCTCGACGAGGCGGCACGGGCGGCCCGGTCCGGCGATGTGCCGGTCGGCGCCGTCGTGCTGTCCCCGGCCGGGACGGTGCTCGCCGTGGGCCACAACGAACGCGAGGCGACCGGCGATCCGACGGGTCATGCGGAGATCCTGGCGATCCGCAGGGCGGCCGGGAAGCTCGGCGCGTGGCGGCTGACGGGCTGCACGCTGGTGGTGACCCTGGAGCCGTGCACGATGTGCGCGGGCGCGATCGTGCAGTCCCGGGTGGACCGGGTGGTGTTCGGCGCCCTCGACGAGAAGGCCGGCGCGACCGGCTCGCTCTGGGACGTCGTACGCGACCGGCGGCTCAACCACCGTCCCGAGGTGATCCACGGGGTGCTCGCCGAGGAGTGCTCCGCGCTTCTGTCGACGTTCTTCCGGGACCGCTGACCTGCTCCGGACGCCTCCGCACCACCTCTCCGAAGCTCCTCCGACAGCCGTACCGGGATACCGATTTCGGCACACGGCCACCTTGGGCTAAGCTCTCTCCCGGTAGCGTGTCCGAGCGGCCGAAGGAGCTCGCCTCGAAAGCGAGTGTGGGGAGACTCACCGAGGGTTCAAATCCCTCCGCTACCGCTGTTAACACCCCCTGATCTGCGGAAACGCGGTCAGGGGGTGTTTTGCGTGCGGCGCGTACCTGACGACCGCGCCGCACGGGGGGACAGCGAGAACACCACGGATGCGGCTTCGCCGCCCGTGAGGGAACCCGTACGGCTCCCTCTCAGCTCAGCCAGATCGCCGGAAGCCCGGGTCCTCGGTGAAGCGCCCGTACCCCTGCCTGCTGCACTCCGGGCCAGGCGGCTGCCGCCGGCCGCCCCCGGGTCTTACGCGCGCCGGGGCCGGCCGGCGGCAGCTCGTACGCGACTCGATTGCCACCCAGGTCCTCCACCACCGCGACCCGGCTCATCGGCGTGTCGACCGGACCAGGCGATCGGCCGCCCTCCTGGTCCGCGAAAGCCTTTGGTACGTCATGCCGGATCGGCATGTCGAACAGCCTTCCGGGCAGTGGCGTTCAAACGGTTAGACTCTCGCGACCGCACTGGGGACGGCTGGGGAGGCAGCGGACGGATGGCACAAGTGAGGAAGATCGTGCTCTACGCGGTCGCCGTCTTCATCCTGTACACGATCATCACGTCGCCGGCCAGGGCCGCCGATCTCGTCCAGGTAGGGTTCGAGGGCATTTCGAGCGCTGCCCAGGGTGTCGGCGAGTTCATGTCCGAGCTGATCAAGTAGCCGGGACCGATCCGGTGGCCGGATCCGAGGCCGGCGCGGGGCGCTCGACCAGCACAGCCCGGACATCCCCCAAGGAGTGCCCCTTGATCCGCCACTTGGTCCTCTTCAAGCTCAATGAAGGCGTCTCGCAGGACGAGCCGCGTGTCGTCGCCGGCGCGAAGGCGTTCGAAGAGCTGGGCGGGCAGATCCCGGAACTGGAGTTCTGGGAGTGCGCCTGGAACATCAGCGACCGCCCGATCGCCTATGACTTCGCCATCAACGCGGCGGTCGCCGATCGCGACGCGCTGCAGCGCTACCTCGACCACCCGGCCCACCAGGCGGGCGTCAGCCAATGGCGGGAATTCGCCACCTGGGTGATCGCCGACTACGAGTTCTGAGCCCCGGGTTCCCCTGCCCCACACCACCACGGTGTGGGGTTTTTGGGTTTAATGCCCCAACTTGCCACCAACACGGTGTTATCTGGTGCTTGCACACAGTGGACATGTCTTGTGATGCTATGACCGCTTTTGACGGATGAGTTGACCGTAGTGACCGCAAAGGGGTGGCGTGACCGTGCCGGCCAGTACTACGCCTCAAGTGCCGCCCCAGATCGAGACCGAGCCACGCCCCAGCACGGCCCAGAGCCGCGGCGCGGACACCAGGGCCCTGACACAGGTGCTCTTCGCCCAGCTCAAGGATCTGGAGCCGGGCAGCCAGGAGCACATCCGGGTGCGCGGAGCGCTCATCGAGGCGAATCTCCCGCTGGTGCGCTACGCGGCGGCCCGCTTCCGCAGCCGCAACGAGCCGATGGAGGACGTCGTCCAGGTCGGCACGATCGGGCTGATCAACGCCATCGACCGGTTCGACCCGGAGCGGGGAGTGCAGTTCCCGACGTTCGCGATGCCCACGGTGGTCGGCGAGATCAAGCGGTACTTCAGGGACAACGTGCGGACCGTCCACGTGCCGCGCAGGCTGCACGAGCTGTGGGTCCAGGTCACCGGCGCCACCGAGGACCTGACGACGGCTCACGGCCGCTCCCCCACGACCGCCGAGATCGCCGAGCGGCTGAAGATCTCCGAGGATGAGGTGCTGGCCTGCATCGAGGCCGGGCGTTCGTACCACGCGACCTCACTGGAGGCCGCCCAGGAGGGCGACGGCCTGCCCGGCCTGCTGGACCGCCTCGGCTACGAGGATCCGGCTCTCGCCGGGGTCGAGCACCGCGACCTGGTCCGCCATCTACTCGTACAACTGCCCGAGCGGGAACAGCGGATCCTGATGCTGCGCTATTACAACAACCTGACGCAGTCACAGATCAGCCAGGAATTGGGCGTTTCCCAAATGCACGTGTCAAGACTTCTTGCCCGAAGCTTTGCCCGACTGCGATCCGCAAATCGGATCGAGGCGTAACACCTGCGGTTACTTCCTCCCCGGTCTCCCTTCGGCGGCCGAAAAGCCCCACACCCCCTCTTTCCTGCGCTTATTCCATCCCTACTTGTCGACAAGTCACTACAGCGTGTTGCCGACATGTGACATTCTGCAGGAACCGCGTTTGCCGCAGCTCCCCCTCCGGTATTCAGGTGGAGGCTGCGTTCCTCCGACGGGAGCGGCCTCCGCGACCGTCCGCGACCTCAAGGGGGTGGCATGTCCGTAGAACAGGGCAGCTCGAAGGTGCTCACGCTCACGAAGAGCGCTCCCGCGCCCAATGCTCTCGACCACGTGGTCCAGCCGCGTGTGTCCCAGCCGGAAGCCATCGACACCCGCACTCTGTCCCGCTCCCTGTTCCTGCGCCTCGCGGTGCTCGATCAGGACAGCCCGGAGCGCACCTACGTACGTGACACCCTCATCGAGCTGAACCTGCCGCTGGTGCGCTACGCGGCGGCCCGGTTCCGCAGCCGCAACGAGCCGATGGAGGACATCGTCCAGGTCGGCACGATCGGCCTGATCAAGGCGATCGACCGGTTCGACTGCGAACGGGGTGTGGAATTCCCGACGTTCGCGATGCCGACCGTCGTCGGTGAGATCAAGCGCTTCTTCCGTGACACCTCGTGGTCGGTGCGGGTGCCGCGCCGGCTCCAGGAGCTGCGCCTGGCGCTCACCAAGGCCAGCGACGAGCTGGCGCAGAAGCTCGACCGTTCGCCGACCGTTCCCGAACTCGCGGCCGTACTGGGCGTGTCCGAGGAGGACGTGGTCGACGGCCTCGCGGTCGGCAACGCGTACACCGCCTCGTCGCTGGACTCGCCGTCCCTGGAGGACGACGGCGGCGAGGGCTCTCTAGCGGACCGCCTCGGCTACGAGGACATGGCGCTGGAGGGCGTGGAGTACCGCGAGTCGCTCAAGCCGCTGCTCGCCAAACTTCCGCCCCGTGAGCGGCAGATCATCATGCTCCGGTTCTTCGCGAACATGACCCAGTCGCAGATCGGCGAAGAGGTCGGCATCTCGCAGATGCACGTCTCGCGACTGCTGACCCGCACACTCGCGCAGCTCCGGGAAGGGCTGATCTCCGACTGAGGCCCGCGGACCCCGCCCATCGCCCGTACGCCCGGGCGGGGTTCCGGCATGAGGGGCACGACCGGCCGTCGACATGACGGGCCGTCCGTGAAAAGGCAGCCCGCCTCGGACAAGCCGCCCGTGAACAGGTCGTCCACGGACAGCCCCCTGGAACAGGCTGTCCGCGAACCGCCGGCCGAACTCAGCTGAGAGCCAGCCAGCCCACCACGGCCAGGATCACGACGACCGCGACGATGCCGACGATCAGGCCGGCCTTCGGGCCGCCGCTCTGCTGAGGGGCCGCCTGCCGGCGCTGCGGTTCGCCGTCGTCGACGAACGCGCGGAACATCTGGGTGCTGCCCGCGGGGTCGGGATTGCCCTCGGGGCCCTGCGGGGCATGGGGATTGTGTGCCATGGGGCAGGACCCTAGCGAATGACGGATCCCCGTCCCACCCCGGGACCACCGTCGGCCACGCCGAATTTGGGCCATACACCTACATAGTTCTGGCCGGATATGCGGGTGACGCGCGCCGGAAGGGGCTCCGCGCCGGGTGCACCCTTCGATCCGTACATCCGTAGCACGCACCCGCGTTGGTCCGTGCCTCGTACCCGTGCAACTCCCGCGCCGGGCATTGACCTCGGCCATGCGAAGCCTTTTGGGTTCCTTTACTCCCGAGGGCACCGATTTCGTTTGCCTTCAGCAACCAACGGCTTCTACGGTTGCCCTAAGCAACAACATATCGGGAGGGGTCATGGCCGCACGGAGTCAGTACGCGGAGCTGGCCCGACAGCTCACCGCCCTCGGCGCCGTCAAACGGGGGCTGGCCCGCATCCTGCCCGCCGACTGCCCCGGCGGCTCGGCCGCCGTACTGACCATGCTCGAACGGCACGGCGAGATGCGGATGAGCCGCCTCGCCGAGTTGCTCGCCGTCGACATGTCGGTGACCAGCAGACATGTCGCACACGCCGCGCAGCGCGGCTGGATCGAGCGGTGCCCCGACCCGGACGACAAACGCTCGCGCATCCTGCGGCTCACGCCGGAGGGACGGGACGTGCTCGACGAGCTGGCCCGGCGGACGACCGAGATGTTCGCGCGCACCCTCGACGACTGGTCCGACGACGACGTCGGACAGCTGAGCTCCCTGCTGAGCAGACTCCGCGACAGCTTCGGCGACTGCCGGGACTGGCGCTACGAAGACGCACACACCCGTACACCCATGCGGCAAGAGACATAAGGCAAAGGAATTCAATGGCTACGACCACACCAACTGGTGTGCGGGGCGGCCACGCCGAGCACGGAGACGCCCCCGCCTCCGCGACCGGCACGCCGATGACACACCGTCAGATCATGGAGGCGCTCTCCGGGCTGCTGCTGGGCATGTTCGTCGCGATCCTCTCGTCGACGATCGTCTCCAACGCCCTGCCCGAGATCATCTCCGACCTCGGCGGCGGACAGAGCTCCTACACCTGGGTGGTGACCGCGTCGCTGCTGGCGATGACGGCGACCACCCCGCTGTGGGGCAAGCTCTCCGACCTCTTCAGCAAGAAGCTCCTGGTCCAGATAGCCCTGATCATCTATGTGACGGGCTCGGTCGTGGCGGGCCTCTCGGTCAACTCCGAGATGCTGATCGCCTGCCGCGTGGTCCAGGGCATCGGCGTCGGCGGGCTCTCCGCCCTCGCCCAGATCGTCATGGCCGCGATGATCTCCCCGCGTGAGCGGGGCCGGTACAGCGGCTACCTCGGCGCGACCTTCGCCGTCGCCACCGTCGGCGGCCCGCTGCTCGGCGGTGTCATCACCGACACCTCGTGGATGGGCTGGCGCTGGTGCTTCTACGTCGGCGTCCCGTTCGCCGTCATCGCGCTGATCGTCCTCCAGAAGACCCTGAAACTCCCGGTGGTCAAGCGCGAGGTCAAGGTCGACTGGTTCGGCGCCTTCTTCATCAGCGCGGCCGTCTCACTACTGCTGCTCTGGGTCACCTTCGCCGGCAGTAAGTACGACTGGGTCTCGTGGCAGACGTACACGATGGTCGGCGGGGCGATCCTGCTCGGCGCGATTTTCGTCTTCATCGAGTCGAAGGCCAGCGAACCGATCATCCCGCTGCGCCTCTTCCGCAACCGCACGATCACGCTGGCCTCGCTGGCCTCGCTCTTCGTCGGTATCGCGATGTTCGCCGGCACGGTCTTCTTCAGCCAGTACTTCCAGCTGGCCCGCGACAAGTCGCCGACGATGTCCGGTGTGATGACCATCCCGATGATCGGTGGTCTGTTCATTTCGTCCACGGTCTCCGGCCAGATCATCACCAAGACGGGCCGCTGGAAGATCTGGCTCGTCAGCGGTGGCGTGCTGGTGACGGCGGGCCTCGGTCTGCTGGGCACCATCCGGGTCGACACCCCGTACTGGCACATGGCGATCTACATGGCCCTGATGGGCCTCGGCGTCGGCATGATGATGCAGAACCTGGTCCTCTGCACGCAGAACCAGGTCTCCCCCCAGGACCTCGGCGCCGCCAGCTCCACCGTCACCTTCTTCCGCTCCCTGGGCGGTGCGATCGGTGTCTCCGCGCTGGGCGCGGTGCTCGGCAACCGGGTCACGCACTACGTCAAGGACGGCCTGGCCGATCTCGGGCCGCAGGGCGCCGCGCTGGCCAAGAGCGCCGGCGCGAGCGACGGCACGATCCCGAACCTGGACACGCTGCCCGCCCCGCTGCGGAACGTCATGGAGATGGCGTACGGCCACGGCGTCGGCGATGTCTTCCTCTACTCGGCTCCGGCAGCGCTGCTCGCCCTCCTGGTCACGCTGTTCATCAAGGAGGTCGCGCTGAAGACCCGTGCCGGCGGTGACTCGGCGCAGGCGCCCGCGGACGCTCCGGCCCTCGCGGGTGCCGCGACCGCCGCCGGGACCACCGCCGTACCGGCTCCCGCCGCCGCTCCCGCCGCCGTCGTACCGGCCCCGGCGGGGGAGAGCGACCCGACAGCGGTCACCGTACGGGGCATCGACGTACGCGGTGTGGTGCGCGGTGCCGAAGGTACGGCGGTGCCCGGCGCGGCCGTCACCCTGATCTCGCTGGGCGGGCGCCAGCTGGCCCGCTCGGTCGCCCAGGCCGACGGCGTCTACGTCCTGGACGCGCCGGGCTCGGGTTCGTACGTCCTGATCGCCTCCGCCGACGGCTTCCAGCCGCAGGCGTCCACGGTGGTCGTCGGTGACGAACCGCTCGCGTACGACATCCTGCTCTCCGGTACGAGCGGTCTCGCCGGATCCGTGCGCGGGGCGGACGGCGGGCTGCCGGTCGAGGGCGCGATGGTGATCGTCGCCGATGTGCGCGGCGACGTGCTGGCGACCGGGAAGTCCGCCGAGGCGGGCGAGTTCGTCTTCGGCGAGCTGGTCCCCGGCCCGGTGACCGTAGCGGTGAACGCACCCGGCCACCGGCCGCTGGCCCTGCCGGTGGAGATCGGCGCCCAGGGGGTCACCCGTATCGAAGCCGTCCTCCAGTCCGGCGCCCTGGTCCAGGGCACGGTCAGGGCCGGTTCGGCCCGGCGCCCGCTGCCCGACGCCCGGGTGACGCTGATCGACGCGGCCGGGAACGTGGTCTCCTCCGCGACGACCGGGGAGGACGGGGCGTACGCCTTCGCCGACCTGGACGGGGGCGAGTACACGCTCATCGCGACCGGCTACCCGCCGGTGGCGGGTTCGCTGAGCGTGGCCGGCCAGGGAGTCGACGGCCACGACATCGAACTCGTGCACCCCGGCGAGTAGTCGCAACCCATCGGGCGACGCGCCGTTCGACACTTCGGACGGCGCGTCGTCCGGTGGGGGCAGGACCGGGGGCCCGGTTCGTCACGATCGAGGAGAGAGAACGGGATGGGACTTCGCGGACAGGTACGGACGCGGGACGGCTGGGCCGTCCAGCACGCGGTCGTGACCGTGACCGACATGACCGGGGCACAGGTGCTGCGGGCCGCGGCGGACGAGGACGGTGCGGTCAGGACGGACGCGGCGCTGGCGCCGGGGCCGTACACCGTGATCGTGACGGCCGTCGGATACTCGCCCGTCGCCTCCACCGCGCTCGTCACGGTGAGCGGCCGGGCCGAGGTCGGCACGGTGGTCCTGGCCCGGCAGGGCGGGGTCGAGCTGCCGCCGCCCGGCATCTGGAGTCTGGACCCGGCGCATTCGTCGGTGAGTGCGGTGGCCCAGCATCTGGGCATCTCCAGCGTGCACGGCCGGTTCAAGGACTTCAGTGGCCGCATCGAGATCGCCGGGGCGGGTGACGGCCACGAGCGGTCCCGCGTCGACGCGGTCATCGAGGCGGCGAGCATCGACACCGGCAACGCGTTGCGGGACAAGCACCTCAAGTCCCCGGATTTCCTGGACGTGGAGCGCTTCCCGGACATCACGTACAGCAGCACGGGCCTGACACCCGCCGGCCCGGACCGCTGGACCGTGCACGGCCGGCTGACGCTGCACGGGGTCGTCCGCGAGATGGATCTGGACCTGAGCTACCTGGGGACCGGGCCGGACCCGTGGGGCGGGGTGCGGGCGGCCTTCCGCGCGACCACGGAACTGCGCCGCGAGGACTTCGCCATGCACTACAACCAGGTGGTGCAGGCGGGCATCTCGGCGATCGGGACGACCCTGCGGGTGGAACTGGACATCCAGGCCGTGCAGGGGGAGAACCTGCCGGGGGCGTAGGTCCCGCCCCTCACCGCGAGAGCCCGTAGGCTGCGGGCCATGGCACCGAATATCGCAACGAATACGGCCGTTGACCTCGACGGGCTGCTGGAATTCGTACGGCCCCGGCACCGCGCGATCCTGCTGACCACCCGCTCCGACGGACGCCCGCAGGGCTCCCCGCTCGCCTGCGGGGTCGACGACTCGGGCCGGATCGTCGTCTCGACGTACCCGGAACGCGCCAAGACGCGCAACGCCAAGCGGGACGAGCGGGTCAGCCTGATCATCCTGTCGGACGACTGGAACGGTCCGTGGGTGCAGGTCGACGGCACGGCCGAGGTGATCGACTCGCCGGATTCGGTGGAGCCGCTGGTGGAGTACTACCGGAACATCGCGGGCGAGCACCCCGACTGGGACGAGTACCGGGAGGCGATGGTGCGGCAGGGGAAGTCCATCATCCGCGTCACACCGACCCGCTGGGGCCCGCTCGCCACCGGCGGCTTCCCGGCGCATCTGGCCCCTTCCGAGTAAGCGCACGGGGGACCTGGCTGTTGTCCCCTGTGCCTGCCTGTATGCCTGCGTGCGCGTCTGTCCTCGTGTGCGCGTCTGTCCTCGTGATGCGTCTGTCCTCGTGTGCGCGTCTGTCCTCGTGATGCGTCTATCCCCGTGTGCGCATCGCGTCGATGCCGGCGATCAGGAGTTCGAGCGCGAACGTGAAGGCGCGTTCGCGCATCTCCACCACCGTCTCACCGCCGCGCGACTCCATCAGCTCGTCCGCGCTCGCGAACGCCAGCTGGGCGTGCGGCTGTTCGCTGATGCTTCCCAGGGCCTGCCGGAAATACTCGTCCTGGCTCACCCCCGCGTCGGCACTGCGCTGCACGTAGTGGCCCTCGATCGTGCCGAAGCCGTACACGAACTGGAAGACGGCGGAGAGCGCGCCCAGCTGTCCGTGCGGTGTCAGGCCCGTCCCCCGCATGACGGCCCGCACGGCGGCCGAGAAGGCCGTCGAACACGGTCCGATGTTGAGGTATTTGCCGACCAGCGGCGAGACCCAGGGGTGGCGCACGAGTACGGACCGGTAGCTGGCGGCAAGTGCGCGCAGCTGGTCGCGCCAGTCGGCGCCCCCGTGGCCGTCCCGGCTCTCGTGCCCGTTCTCGTGCCCGTTCTCGTGCCCGTTCTCGTGCCCGTTCTCGTGCCCGTCGGCGTCGGCGTCGGCGTCCGTCAGGTCGGGGATCAGGACCTCGCCGAAGACAGAGTCCAGGGCGAGTTCCAGGAGGTCGTCCTTGGTGTCCACGTACCAGTAGAGGGACATGGCGGTCACCCCCAGCTCCGCGGCCAGCCGGCGCATGGAGAACCTGGCCGCGCCTTCGGCGTCGAGCAGTCGCACCGAGGCGGCGGTGATGCGGTCGCGGTCCAGGCCGTTCGCGTGGTCGGACCGTTCCCCGGACCGTTGCTCGGCCCCTCGCCCGCCCCCTTGCCCGGCCCCTTGCCCGGATCGGTGGTGTGCCTGGTGCCGCTGCTCGGACCGGTCGCTTCTCCGGCCGCGGGCCGCCGGCTTCCCCTCCAGCCAGACGCTGGTCCGGGTCGGACGCTTGACGCCATCGGCTTCCGACACCATGGGTGAGCCTCCTCGGTTCCTCCGGCCGGGTGGACCGGACTCCAGAGTCCCGCAAGGTGCCCGGCTCCGGCTACCGCCCGTCCGGGGGCAACCGGGTGACCGCGCGGCTGGTCCACCCCTGACCGTCTGCCCTCATCGCGGCGCGTCACCCGGCTCGCCGGGCTTGATCAGATAGCCCGCTCCACGCCGTGTGTGGATCATCGGCGGGCGGCCCGCGTCGATCTTCCGCCGCAGGTAGGAGATGTACAGCTCCACGACGTTGGCCCGGCCGCCGAAGTCGTACGACCACACCCGGTCCAGGATCTGCGCCTTGCTCAGCACCCGGCGCGGATTACGCATCAGGAAGCGCAGCAGCTCGAACTCGGTCGCCGTCAGGTGGATGGACTGCCCACCACGGGCGACGTCGTGGCTGTCCTCGTCGAGCGTCAGATCGCCGACGACCAGGAGGGAATCGCCGCCGCGCGCGGCCGTCGCACACGACCGGCGGATCAGCCCGCGCAGCCGCGCCACGATCTCCTCCAGGCTGAACGGCTTGGTGACGAAGTCGTCCCCGCCCGCCGTCAGCCCCACGATCCGGTTCTCCACAGCGTCCTTCCCGGCCAGGAAGAGCGTCGGCACGCGCGGCAGCTCGCGCCGCAGCCGCCCCAGCACCGCGAGGCCGTCCATGTCCGGCAGCATCGCGCCCAGCACCACCGCGTCCGGCCGGAAGTCCCGCGCCGCGCTCATCGCGCCCGCGCCGCTGTTCGCGCTGCGCACCTCGCAGCCCTCGTACCGCAGGGCCATGGACAGCAGCTCGGTGAGCGACGTCTCGTCGTCGACGACGAGCACCCTGACGGGGCTCCCGTCCGGCCTGAGCATGTCGGTACGCCCCCGGGGCGAGGTGATGGTCATGGTGCCCACCTTGGCCACGGCCTCTGAAATCCCCCTTTCCGGACCCTGTGAATTCCCTGAGAAACGCCCCAAGGCGGCCCCGGGCCGCTCGGGCCCGTCAGACACAGGGAGCTCAGCGCACCCAGCGCGCTCAGCGGACCCGGCAGGCTCGGCGAGCTCGGCGGGCCGCTCGTCGTCGTACGCGTTCATATCGCCCCGCCTCCGGGGATCGTCCGCCTCCGGGAATCCGGGGGCTCAGAAGAGCCCGTCCTGCACGCCGTCGGCCCGCTCGTCCCGTATCTCCCGCACCGGCACGGACACCGGGCTCCCCGTCGGCGCCGCGACCAGCTCCCACCCGCTCATGAGCCGGGTGTCGAGCACGACGAGGCCGCCCCCGGCCGTGGCGAGATACAGATCGGGCCCGGCGGCCGCGGTCAGCCGCCCGGCGACAAGGCCGCCGTCGACCAGTTCGGTCACCACCCCCGCCGCCGGCGCGAGCCCGTCGAGACCGAACGCCTCCGCATGATCCACCGCCACGAACTCCGCCCTCTCCAGCGACTGCGGCCACCCCTCCAGCGCGACCGCCCGCGCGTGCGTCCCCCCGATCTCGGCCGCCCGCTCCGCCGACCCCGGCAAGGCGGTCCTGGCGCCCCGCTTCCGCGCGTACGGGATACGGTCCGGCACCCCGAGCGCCGTCCTCAGCAGTTCCTCCGTCCGCCGTGCGGCCATCAGCGGCCCCCGCCCCAGCCAGCTGAACACCACCGCCCCCTGTTCCAGCAGCCGCGCGGGCCCACGCTCCTCGGCGGTGATCCCGACCTTCACCATGCCGGGGCCGAACCAGGCGAGATAGACACGGAACGTCCGCGGATCGTCGGCGACGGTGTCGGCCGCCACGGAACGCGCCCGGTCCAGCCGCGCGCACTCGGGACACTGCCCACCCGTACTCCGCGCCGCCACCAAGGCCCTCAGGGGACACGCCTTCCCCCGCGCCCCGGCACACACCCGCGCCCCCACGGCCCGAAACGCCAGGTCGCGCCCGTAGAGCAAGGTGCTCTCCCGCCGCGCCCCGTCACCGTCCCGCCGCCACACCAGCGAGGGTCCCGCTTCCCCCCACCGAAGCCCCCCACACCGCCATCCCACGCGCCCGCACCTCCCTCCACCGGATCAGCCGCCCGCACCCGCTCACCACGATGGCACCCGCCACTGACAACGACCGTGCCGGAGGAGGTGGTGGCCCACCGCCGGCGCGGTGCGGCCGCCTGTGCCCATTTCTCGGCGTCCGTTCTCATCGATCGATATGACTGAATGGAAGACCTATGGCTCCCACACCGGGCGAAGGACGACAGCTATGAACAGAGCACCCGCACTCTCCTGGCGAGAGACAGCGACGGTCCTCGCCGGATGCTGGATCTACTGCGTTCTGGCAACGCTCCTGCTGCACCTGCTGGACGCACCGTCGATACCGATCCCGCCGCTCCTCCTCGCAGGGCTGACCCAGTGGTTTTTCGTCCGCCACCGGTACTGGATCGCGGGCGTCGTGGCGGCCTGTGGGGGAATGGTCGTCGCCTTCACGCTGCTCGACGACATGCGCGTGCACCTGGACCGCATCACCGCCGACGGCATGACCACCGCGGCGGCTGCCCTGGTCTCGCTCACGCTCTTCACCGGCATGTCCCGCGTCACCACCATCTGACGACGGCCTGGCGGGTGTACGACGCCCTCCGCGACATTCCCCGCAGGTGTCCCGAGCCAACGGTTGCCCAGCTTCGCCCCGTGCGGGCAACGCGAAAGCCCCCGGATTTCTCCGGGGGGCCTCTCAGCTGTGCACTCGGCAGGATTCGAACCTGCAACCTTCTGATCCGTAGCTCTAGCCAGATCGGTCAGGGACGGTCATACCGGTTTAGCGACGGCCCTACAAGCTCACTGCCGGACGTGTCCGGTTGCTGTAGTTGCTGTACTTCACTGCTGTACTGCCGCAGGCGGTGAAGAGTGCCGCAATCGCTGCCGCATCGGCATAGGCGCTCACTGCCTCCGAAGCAGGCTGCCACACAGCCGTCAGAACGAGGATGATCACGATCACCCATGGGTATCGAGGGAGGCTTGACAGATGCCTCGGGGTTGGGTCCAAACTCACTGTAGAACCTCCGGGTTCGGAGCCCATCACGCAGCCCTTGCTTCCAGGTCGGAGCCGCGTGATGGGCTTCTGACTGTTACGAGCATGGTGCCTCGTGAATGAACTCAAGAGGCGGGCCTCAGGCGTTGATCAGCCGCCTCGCGGGGGCTCCATGAGGGCTAACTCATAGTGGGTAGGCACTATGAGAACAAGCCAGGATGTCTCCCCTGCTCAGAGCGATAAAACCGTGACACAGCCGGCGCGAAACTACGCACTAACGCAGGCCGGAGCGGTGAACTTTACCTCGCGTTAGCTAGCCTTAGCTAGCCCGTAGTTACCCGTAGCGCGCCTGAGAATGTGGCCGAAAATCTCCCATATTCGAGCTTTACTCGTTGCTGAGATCAGCCTCAGATAGCACGCCGCCGGGAAGGAATTCACCTTCACCACGACTCGCCCCGGCTCCCATCCCGTCCGCCTTCGACCCACACATCGTGGAGCGGGCGTGGTTCATGGCGTCCGGGTGGAGCGCGCCACTGTACGAACGGCCTGGACGCCGTGGGCCGCGTCTGCTCGGCTTTGCCTGGGTCGGAGGTGGCGCCGGATGCCCAAAGGGCAAGAGCAGCCCAACCACCCAGGAGGAAGCCACAGGCCCGAAGACACCCCGCCGGCCACAAGCCCTCCCGGGCGCCGGAGCGCTGTGCTGGCCTTCCTGCGGCTTCGCTGTACGAAGCCAGGACCTTCCGACGCGGTACCCCGTCTGCCTCGACAGGTTTCGGAAGAAGCGGCCCTCCCGTACAGGAGCCCCCGAGTATCCCCCTCCCCGCCCGAAGGGTGGGGCTTGAAACCGTAGAGAAAGTTGTTACTCACGCTGCACTTGGGCTGGGTGTACTCCTCCATGCAGGCTGGAAGATTGATGCCCTGGCGGGTCGACAGTTTGAGGTAGCGCACCGGGTGGGCGGTCCATTGGATGGTGGTGCGGCTGTCGTGGACGGTGAGGGTGCGGGGGTCGCCGTAGGCGAGGGCTTGGAGGGCGTCTCGGTGGTCGTCGGACAGCCAGGCCCATGCTTCGGTGAAGGCTTCGTCGTCGAGGGCTGAGGCGATCGTGCGTGCGGCGATTCGGATCCAGCGGACGGCCTGGTCTGCGGTCTCGCCATCAAGGGAGCCGAGTAGCTTTCGGGGCCGGTCCGCTGCCGGGTCGTGGGTCCAGCATTCGCACCGGAAGCCGTCGGTGAGGAGCGGCGCGGATTTCGTCAACGGGTGCCTCCTGCCCGGCGGGCGGAGAGCACGTAGCGGGTGCTGTCGTCGTAGAGGGTGAGCACGTAGGTCTGGCCGTGGGTCAGGGTGGTGCGGGCTCGTTCGTGTTCGGTTTCGTCGGTGAGCCGGTGGTGGCCCGGCTGCGCGTACGGCCGGTCGAGTTGGTCGGTGACGTCCTGGACTCGGGTCTGCATCCAGCGCACCGCCAGCTGCGGGCTGCTGGCCCGATGGGAGTTCAGCCAGATGGTGCGGCTGTCGCGGGTGTGGGCGGCCGCCTCGCACCAGTAGCCCGTGCTCAGGGCGGATGCGGGTAAGGGGCGTGCTCCCGCGTTCGTCACCACGGGTGGTCTCCGGGCAGGCCGGTGAGGAGTTCCGCCGTGACGGTGTGGCCCCGGCCGTTGTCGTGGATCGCGACGGTGTGGGCGAGCGTGCTGACCATGCCGAGCCCCCGGCCGTGTAAGGCGTCCTGGCCGGCGTGCGTCACCTTCGGTGTTGTCTCGGAGCCGCCGGCGTCGGTGACGGAGATGGCCACCACGTGCTCGCCGAGGGCGAGCGCGACGTGGAAGACGCCCGTCCGGCCACCGCCGGCCGTGCAGAGGAGCGCGTTCGTGCCGAGTTCGCTGACGATCGCCGCGACGTCGTCCGCGCGGGGGTGGCCGGTGAGGATGTCGCGGGTCCAGCGGCGGGCCCGGCTCACCTCTTCCGAGAATCCTGGGCACGTCAGTCCCCAAACCCGCACCCTGCTCATATACTCGTGCATACAAGTTCCTTTACACTGGTGGGCGGCCATGGACCGTTGGTTGGCGCTAGACGAGTTTCACGCCGTCGTGGGCACGCACGGCGGGCGGGGATGCCGCGTCCAAGGCGTCGAGCACGCGGATCGCGAACGCCTCGTCGGCAAGCTCCGCCACCTCGTCGCGGGTGACCCAGCGCAGAGCCTTGGTCTCATCGCCCGTCGTGGGCCGGCCGTCGACTGCCTGGCAGCGGAAGACGAGCGAGACGATCAGGCCCGTCATGTTCTTGTAGACACCGGTCAGAGCCGCCGGGAGGGCGATCTTGATTCCGGTCTCTTCCAGAACTTCCCGCTGCAAAGCGTCGGGAAGGGTCTCGTCAGCCTCGACCACGCCGCCCGGCGGCTCCCAGTGCCCGTTGTCGCGGCGCTTGATCAGCAGGGCGCGACCGTGGTCGTCCACGATCACCCCGGCGACGCTCACCGAGTGGGGGCGTTCGGCAGTGGTCACTTTCGGCGTTCCTCGTCCCGTTGGCTGACTAGGCTCTCACCGTAGCAACTGGACTCAGCCTCTTGTCTAGATATCCAAAGGAGTACACATGGCCGCCCTTCCTACCGGCGTGCTCGGCTCGCTGGACCCGACCAGTGACCGAGCCGTTTTCCGGCAGATCGCCGATCAGCTGCGGGAAGCCATCGACAAGGGACGCTTCGCCGAGAGCGCCAAGCTGCCCTCGGAGTCGGAGCTGGTCGAACACTTCGGCGTCTCCCGCATGACCGTGCGCAACGCACTCTCCATGCTCCAGGGCGAAGGGCTCGTATCGCCCGAGCACGGCAAGGGCGTCTTCGTCCGGCCGCGTCCGCCCGTACGGCGGCTGGCTTCCGACCGGTTCGCCCGGCGCCACCGCGAGCAGGGGAAGTCGGCGTTCATCGTGGAGGCCGACGCCGCCGGCGGTCGCCCTGAGGTCGACAACCTGGAGGTCAAGGAGGAGCGGCCGACCGCTGATGTGTCCGCCCGGCTCGGTGCACCACGGCGGGTGCTCGCCCGGCGCCGCCGGTATCTGCTCGACGGCCGACCGGTCGAGTTCGCCGTGTCGTACCTGCCGCTCGACCTGGCCCGCGACACCCCGATCGCCCAGCCCGACCCCGGCCCCGGCGGCATCTACGCCCGGCTCGAAGAACTCGGCCACCACCTCGACCACTTCGAGGAAGAGATCCGCGCCCGCATGCCCTCACCCCAGGAGGTCAGGACCCTCCAACTCGCCTCCGGCGTACCGGTCATCCATCTGATCCGCACCGCGTTCGACACCAAGGGCCGCGCGGTGGAGGTATGCGACACGGTCATGGCCGCCGATGTCTACGTCCTCAACTACCAGTTGCCCGCCACATAGCAGCCCGGAGCGCACGGATGCCGACGAACCCTCCGGGGAAGCGCGCTGCCCAGAACGCGTCCAACCGGGCACGTACTCATATAGACAAGTGGCCAAGGTGCGCTCAGGACAGTTCCCTCCTGGGCGCCCTCAAGGTGGACCCGGGGCTGCACTTCGCTGCCGTACGGACAACACAAAAGGCCCCCCGGATTTCTCCGGAGGGCCTCTCAGCTGTGCACTCGGCAGGATTCGAACCTGCAACCTTCTGATCCGTAGTCAGATGCTCTATCCGTTAAGCTACGAGTGCTTGGCGTTCCGGGCTTTTTTCTCCCCGGTCGGCGTTGCGAGAACAACATTACATGACCTGCGCCGTCAGGTGAAATCCATTGGCCAGACCATCGCTGACCTGCGAAAACACCCTGGAGCTCGCTCTGGAAGCCGCACGGGAACCCGTACCGGAACGACCGAAGCCCCGGCCAGTTGGCCGGGGCTTCGGTGATCACGCGGAGGCGGAGGGATTTGAACCCTCGATGGGCTTTAAGGCCCAAACCGCATTAGCAGTGCGGCGCCATAGACCGGACTAGGCGACGCCTCCAGCACACCCGCGCGAGCGCGGATGGTGCGTGCAGATGATGACACAGCCAGGCGGCCCGCCACCAATCGGTTCTCACGGTACTAGGCAGGTGGGGCGCAGGGCAAAGCATCTTCGGCGCGCAACGCCGGGGCTCCGGGCGCGTTAGAGATGCCGGGGCGCCGCCCCCGGATCCGTTCATCGTCAGGAGCCCCCCATGCTTCGTCGCCTCGGCCTCACCGCCGCCGTCCCCCTCGCCCTGCTGGGCGCCCTCGCGCCGGCCGCCTCGGCCGTGCCACCTCTGCCGCTGTCACTGCCGCTGTCACTTCCCCTGCCTCTGCCGCAGCCCCTGGCGGAGCGGCAGGCCGACCAGTTCACCGTCACCGTCGCGGACAGCGGGGTCAGGAGCGCCGACGGGGCGTTCAAGCTGAAGTGCGGTCCGGTCGGCGGAACGCATCCCCAGGCCAAGGGTGCGTGTGACCGACTGGCGGAGTTGGCGAAGGACGGCAAGGACCCGTTCGCGCCGGTGCCGAAGAACGCGATGTGCACCATGCTCTACGGCGGTGCGGCCACCGCGCGCATCACCGGTATGTGGCGAGGACACGCCATCGATGCCACCTTCAACCGGACGAACGGGTGCGAGATCTCCCGCTGGCGGACACTGGAGCCGGTGCTGCCGAGCGCCCGGCAGTAAGCGCGGGCCGGAAACAACCCGCCGGGAAGAGGGTTGGCGGGGCGGTGGCCGACCGATGACGAGAGGGTGGCGCGGGCCATTCGCACACAACCTCGGTGAGGCCTCCGCCTCATCCGCCGTCACGGTCTCCTCCCCAGCCCTTAGACTCCCTTCTGAGACAGGCCGGAACCCGAGCGGCAAGATGGGGCCCGCCGTCCGCAAGGTGCAGTAGGTCAGGGAGGAAGCGTCGTCGTGAGCAGCAGGCCATCCCGGGGCGCTGCTCGCCTCGCGGCGATACTCGACGCACTGCCCGACGGTCTGGTGCTCGTCAACGCCAACGGCACGGTCGTCAACGCCAACACCATCGCGCTGGAGATGTTCGAGACCCCCGGGACCGCGCTGGTCGGCCGTGGGCTGCTCGATCTGCTGCCCGAGTTCGACTCCAAGCTGATCCCCGGTTCCATGCGCCGCCCGGAAGAGGCGGACGAGAACGGCCGGACCAAGCCGAAGCGGATGGTCGCGCGGCGTACGGACGGCGGCGAGTTCCCCGCCGAGGTCACCAGCGCGAGCCTGGAGGACGGCAGGGACGCGTACAACGACTCGCACAACTACACCGGCGACGAGCTGCTGATGCTGGTCGTACGGGACCTGTCGGGCACCGTGGACACCGAGGCCGAGCTGGCACGCTCGCAGCGGCAGACCGAGATGATCCTGCGGGCCGCGTCGGAGGGTGTCGTCGGTACGGACACCGAGGGCCGGGTCGTCCTGGTCAACCCGGCCGCCGCGCAGATCCTCGGCTTCCGCGCCAGCGACCTCGGCGGCCATCAGCTGCACCCGCTGATCCTGCACTCGCGGGCGGACGGTGAGCCGTTCCCGTACGAGGACTCCCCGCTCGCGGACACGCTCAGGTCGGGACGCAAGCACCGGGTGCGCGGGCAGGTGTTGTGGGCGAAGAGCGGCAAGCAGGTGCCGGTCGATCTGACGACCGCGCCCGTGCGGGACGGCGATCAGCTCGTCGGCGCCGTGATGACCTTCACCGACCGCCGACCGTACGAGGAGCTCACCGAGCAGCACACCGCCGAGCTGGCGGAGGCGAAGGACCGGCACGCGGCGGAGCTGACGAAGACCACGGAACGGCTCACGGCGGAACGGACCGCGACGACCGAACGTCTCACCGCCGAGCTGGCGGAAGCGACCGAGCGGCACGCGGTGGAACTCGCCGACCGCAGTGACCGGTACGCCGCCGAGATCGAGGAACTGACGGAGCGGTACGGGGCCGCGAGCGCCCGACACAGCCAGCTGACCGCCGTACTCGGCGAGTCGCTGCGCGGGCCGTTGGAGGAACTGCGCGGCGAACTGACCACGCTGGCCGCCGATCCCGCAGGCCAGCTGTGGCCCGAGGCGAACCAGATCCTGCATCATCTGGCCGCCGGTTACGCCCGGATGACGACCCTGGTGGACAACGTCCTCGGCTACCAGCGGCTCGACGCGGGCGTGGAACAGCTCACCAAGACGAACGTCCTGCTCGACGGGGTCGTGGCGGCCGGTGTCGAGGGTGCGATCGAGCTGATCGGTCCCGGCCGGGCGCAGTTCGCGGTGCACGCGCCGCCCATCGAGGCCGAGGTGGACGGTGGACGCCTGGCGACGGCGCTCGCGCATCTGGTCGCCGATGTGGCCGGGGTCGACTCGACCGGCCGGGCGCGGCTGCTGCCGGGCGGCGGTTACGTGGACTCGACGATCGTGGTGGCGGCCGCGCAGCGCGGTGATGTCGTACGGATCGAGGTGCGCGGGCCGTTCGCGGGAGGCGATCCGGTGCACGAGCCGATCGTGCGCGGGATCGTACGGGCGCACTGCGGCGTGCTGCAGACGCACGAGGTGCCGGGGATGAGCGGCAGCGCGTATGTGCTGGAGGTACCGCTGGGCGGGGGCGCGGGGACGGTTCCGCCGCCCTCCGCGATGCCCGCGCCCGCTGCGGCGCCCACACCCGTCGCAGCGGCCGAAGACGCGACAGCGGCCGAGCCGGAGCCCGCCGCCGAGGGGCAGGGCCCGCAGGGTCCCGCGGCCTCCTCGGGTGGTGGCAGGCGGCGCGCGCGGCGGTCGTCCACGGACGCGTTCCTGGAGGGCCCGGCGGAGGACGCCGGGGAGCCGACCGGACGGCGCAGGGCGCGGGCGGCCGACCCCGGCAACGGTGCCAGCGCCGGATCCGGTGCCGGTGCCGGTGCCGTCACGGGAGACGGTGTTGGCGCTCAGGCTGTCGGCGCCGGAGCCGGTACCGAGGCTTCCGTACCGCCCGCACAGGATGACCCCGGGCAGGAGTCCGGCGGAAGCGGTGGCACCGGCCGTCGGCGTGGGCGGCCGAGCCCGGCGGAAAGCGCAGGAGCCGCCGCCGGGGCGGGTACGGGTTCCGCCCTCGCGCTGCCGGCGGCGGCGCCCTCGGAGGGCTCGGTTGTGACCGCCGCCGAGGGGTCGCATCCGAACGGGCGCGCGGCGCTCGGCCAGGCCGTATCGCCGCGCGGTGTGCCCGCGAACGCGGCCACGGCCGCCTCGGCGCCCGGCGTGGGTGTGGGGCGCCGGGCACCGCAGGGCGGGCAGCGGGCCCTGCCGGCGCTGCCCCCCGCCACCTCCGACGCGCCCTCCGCCTCGTCCGCGCCCGCCGTACGGGGGCTCTCCTCGGCCCCGCCGTCACCTCCGGTCCCCGGACGGACAGCACCGCCGCAGATGAGGCGGCCGGCCCCGATGCAGCCGCCGGCTCCGATGCCCCCGGCACAGTCCGTCCCCGGGCAGTCAACTCCGGGGCAGTCCGGATCCGCGCCGTCCGCTCCCGGGCAGTCCGTTCCCGGGCCGTCCATTCCCGGGCCGACGACCGCCCCCGGCCAGGCGCAGGCCCCGGCTCAGAATCAGGCCCAGAATCAGGCCCAGACCCAGGCCCAGACCGCCGGGCGCCGGGCGCGCAGGGCGCTGGCACCCGCTCAGGAACGGCACACCGCCACGCCGGCCGACCCGCAGGGTGCCCGGAGCGCGTTCGCGCTTCCGCCCGCCGAGGCGGACCGCACCCCCTTCCCCGCCCCGGCCGCCTCGTCCGTGCCCGTCCCGGCCACGGCCCCGCCCGCCGATCCCGGTCTGCCTGCCCGGCCGACCTGGCCGGGCACCGGGCCCGACGCCTCGCTACCGGGCCGCCATGACGCCGTACGTACGGCACCGGACGCCGACCACACCCCGCCCCAGCCGCACCCGCTGCCCGCTTCGGCACAGGGACACCGCCAGGCACGCGGGGAAGCCTCCGTACCGTCCGGCCAGGGCCCCGGCACCGGCGCCATGGCCGTCGATCCGAACGGGTGGGGAAGTCCCGGGCCGGTGCCCCCCGGCCACGGCGCGCCCACGGGTGCGGGCTTCGGCATGATGACGCCGCCGCCGGCCTGGCCCGACGATCCCGCCCCGGACGGCGGCGCCGGCGGCATGCCGGCCGCCTCCGCCTCGCGCGAGCCCGGCGCGTCGAGTGCGTCCACCAGGTCCGCCGTACCTGTCACACCCGCCGCACCCGCCGCACCAGTGGCGGAATCCGATGATCAGCTGCCGCGACGCGCCGCCGCCCAGCCGCTGCCGCCCGCCCAGCCGCTCCCCGAAGAGGCTCCGGTCTCCCCGGACTCCACCCAGGGACGTGCCTTCAGCGTGCGCACGCTCGGCCAGGGCGTGCCCTTCGCACAGCACCTGCCCCAGCAACCGAGCCAGGGCCCGGCCCAGACCCAGCCGCAGTCCCTCGGCTCCGGCCGGCGCCGCAGGCTGGGCACCCCGCCCGACGGTGACGACCGTGCCGAGCCGGTCACCAGGCCCCAACCGCAGGCCCAGGCAGCCGGTCAGACGCCTGGCCAGACGCCTGGCCAGGCCCAGGGCCTGTCGCACGGCCACCCGCAGGCCGGCTCGTCCCAGGGCGGCTCACGGCTGCCCGCCGATCACTCCGAGGGACGGTCCTACGCGATCGGCGCGCCCGACGAGGGCGCGGAAGGCCCCGAGCCGCTGGACGGCCCCGGTGGCGCGGTCGAGGTCGCGAACCGCCCCCAGCCACGCCCCGTCGACGACGAGCTCCCCCCGGAACCGCTCGACAACCCGCGCCGGCTGCTGGTCTGGCCCGCGCCGGACGTCTCCACCCAGCAGGCGCTGAGCGACCGCGGTTACCGCCCCGTGGTCGTGCACTCCCGCGAGGAGGTCGACGCCCAGATCGCCGCGTTCCCGGCGGCGCTGTTCGTCGACCCGCTGACCGGCCCGATCACCCGTACCGCGCTCCAGTCGCTCCGCCAGGCCGCGGTCGCCGCCGAGGTGCCCGTCCTGGTCACGGCGGGCCTGGGACAGGCGACCCGGGAGGCGGCGTACGGCGCTGACCCGGCCGTGCTCCTCAAGGCCCTGGCGCCGCGCGACAGCGAGCAGCACCCGTCACGCGTCCTGGTGATCGAAGAACGCGAGGAGATCGCGTTCGCCCTGACGGCGACGCTGGAGCGGCGCGGTATGCAGGTCGCCCGGGCGGCGACGGACGACCAAGCGGTCGCCCTGGCCTCCCAGATGCGACCGAACCTCGTGGTCATGGACCTGATGCGGGTACGACGCCGACGCGCGGGGATCGTCGACTGGCTGCGGGCGAACGGCCAGTTGAACCGCACCCCGCTGATCGTCTACACCGCGACCGGCATCGACGCGGCCGAGCTGCCTCTTCTCTCCTCCGGGGAGAACGTGCTGTTCCTCGCCGAGCGCTCCACCAGCGACGAGGTACAGGCCCGGATCGTCGACCTGCTCGCGAAGATCGGCACCAACTAGCGGCCCCCGGGGCCGCTGACGAGGGCCTGCTGACGAGGGCCTGCTAACGAGCGCCTGCTGACGAAGCGCTGCTGACGAGGCCGGTTCTCCCATGGCCGGGCCGTACGAGGACCGGCCATGGGAGAGACCGTACAAAGGGGATCCTGGCGCGGCCCTGTCGGCCGCCCACCCCGCCCGTACAGCGGTTCAGCGGTTCCCCTTCCGCCCTGTCCTCCCTACAGCTGAGTGACGTCCAGCTCCCCGTTCGCGTACTGCTTGCGGATCACCTTCTTGTCGAACTTCCCGACGCTCGTCTTCGGCACCGCGGGCACCACCGCCCAGCGCTCCGGCAGCTGCCACTTCGGGATCCTCCCGGCGAGGAACCCCCGGAGCGACGCGTAATCGGCGGCAGCGCCCTCCTTGAGGACGACCGTCGCGAGCGGGCGCTCGCCCCACCTCTCGTCCGGTACGGCCACGACCGCGGCCTCCGTGACCTCCGGATGGGCCATCAGCGCGTTCTCCAGCTCCACACTGGAGATCCATTCGCCGCCGGACTTGATGACGTCCTTGGCGCGGTCGGTGAGCGTGAGATAGCCGTCGGGGCTGATGACACCGACGTCGCCGGTGCGCAGCCAGCCGTCCTCGCTGAACTTGTCCTCGGGTTTGACCGCCTCGCCGCCCGCGCCGCCGTAGTACGCCCCGGCGATCCACGGGCCGCGTACCTCCAGCTCACCGGCCGACGCACCGTCCCATGGCAGGAAGTCGCCACCGGGTCCGGCCAGCCGCGCCTCCACACCGGCCGGGAAGCGCCCCTGGGTGACGCGGTACGGCCACTCCTGCTCGGCGGTGAGCCCGGCGGGCGGATTGGACATCGTGCCGAGCGGCGAGGTCTCCGTCATGCCCCAGGCATGGCAGAGGCGTACGCCGAGCTTGTCGTACGCCTCCATCAGCGACGGCGGACAGGCCGAACCGCCGATGGTGACGCGGGCCATGGAGGTCAGATCACGCGGCCGGGCGGTGACCTCGGCGAGCAGCCCCTGCCAGATGGTCGGGACGGCGGCGGCATGGGTGGGTTTCTCACGCTCGATCATCTCGGCGAGCGGGGCGGGCTGCAGGAAGCGGTCGGGCATCAGCATGTTCACGCCGCTCATGAAGGTGGCATGCGGCAATCCCCACGCATTTACGTGGAATTGGGGCACTACAACCAGCGTGGTGTCGTTGTCCGTGAGTCCCATCGACTCGGACATGCAGACCTGCATGGAGTGCAGATAGATCGAACGGTGCGAGTAGACAACGCCCTTGGGGTCTCCTGTCGTGCCGGAGGTGTAACACATGGCGGCGGCGGCACGCTCGTCCAGCTCGGGCCAGTCGAAGGTGGCCGGGCTGCCGGCGATCAGCTCCTCGTATTCGTGCACCCGCGCGTCGGAGCCCTCCAGCGGGCCGCGGTCGCCGGGGCCGGAGACGACGACATGCTCGACGGTCGGCAGGTGCGGGAGGAGCGGGGCGAGCAGCGGCAGCAGGGAGCCGTTCGCGATGATCACGCGGTCCGCGGCGTGGTTGATGATCCAGATCAACTGCTCCGCGGGGAGACGGAGGTTGAGCGTGTGGAGGATCGCGCCCATGGAGGGGATCGCGAAGTACGCCTCCACGTGGTCAGCGTTGTTCCACATGAGGGTGGCGATGCGCTCGTCGGCGGTGACTCCGAGTTCGTCCCGCAGGGCGCGGGCGAGGCGCGTCGCGCGCCCGCCGATCTCGGCGAAGCTGCGTCGATGGGGCTCGCTCCCGCCGGTCCAGGTCGTGACCTGTGACGTCGCGTGGATGGTCATCCCGTGGCGCAGGATACGGGTCACAGTCAGCGGTACGTCCTGCATGGTGCTGAGCACGGCGTCCTCCCGGTGGGCGCTGGCGCTACGTTGCGGCAAGCGATGCGCCGATTCTGCGCACGTACCGCGCGGTATGTCACTACCCGGGCGATGAACCACCGCAGGAAGCCTCGCCGGAAGCTCGCCGGGAGCCGGCCGGACCGGCGCCGGCACCTGGCGGAAGTGTTCGGCGGCACCTGGCAGGACCTGTTCGAGCGACGGTCAGCGGACGGGCAGGAGTTCCGGGTCCTCGCGGAGCTTGCCGAGCGCGCGGGACACCGCGCTCTTGACCGTGCCGACCGAGACACCGAGCACCTCGGCGGTCTGGGCCTCGCTGAGATCCTCGTAGTAGCGCAGCACGACCATGGCCCGCTGGCGGTCGGGGAGTCTCATCACCGCCCGCCACATCGCGTCGTGCAGGACTTGCCGTTCGGCCGGGTCGGGCTCCGGCAGGCCCGTGGACTCGGGCAGTTCCTCGCAGGAGAACTCGTCGACCTTGCGCTTGCGCCACAGCGAGGTACGGGTGTTCACCAGGGCCCGGCGGACATAACCGTCGACGGCGCGATGATCCTCGATCCGGTCCCAGGCGACGTAGGTCTTGGCGAGGGCCGTCTGCAACAGGTCCTCCGCGTCGCACGGATTGGCCGTGAGGGAGCGGGCGGTACGCAGCAGCACGGGCCCCCGCGCCCGTACGTACGAGGTGAACGACGCGTAGGGCGGGTACGACGCGTAGGGCGGGTTCGACGCGTAAGGCGGGTACGGCTGGTACGCGGCCGGCTTGGCGGCTGTGGAGACGCTCGTGCGGACAGGCGTGGTCATGGCTCCACGCTAGGAGCGAGACCCGCCCGGTGGATCGGCCCCAGGTCCCGAAGCGCTGTCCGCCTCAGGGAGTAGGGGCGCCTCCGGCTCCACCTCCTGAAGGTGGAGGAGGGGCAGGAGGCCATCAGGGTCGCCCCTGGGAACGGCCCTCAGGGCCGGGGGACTCCGGGCCGTCGCGCGCCGGCCCGGAGTCACCGCACGGGGGCGCCGTACGGAGCGCCACGCGGGCGTCGTACGGAGCGCGACCGTACGGCCCCCACATGCGCGCGCACGCTTCCCGCCCCCACTTACGGAAGGGCTCTGCGCGACGGAGCCGGAGCACCGTCGCGCAGAACGTCCTTCACCCCTCAGTCACGCCCCCGTCGGACTGCGGGTCACCAGAGGTTGGTGAAGTTCACCGCGATGTTCTGGTTGGACTGGTCGATCGACGTAAAGCCCGAGCCGACCACGCTCGCGGTGTTGTTCTGATTGGACGCCCCGGCCCCCGTCGCCACCTGCTGGGTGGTCGTCGAGTTGCCGAAGTTGTGTCCGCCCACCCCGCTGCCGCTCAGCGTGGCCACGGTCGAGTCCGATCCGTGGTTGGAGAAGGCGCCGTTGTCGGCCTGAGCCACCCCGGTGAACAGCGCGGCGGCGAGGGGGAGCGCGGCGACAGCGGCGAAGGCACGGGCGGTACGGAAGCTTGCCATGTCATTTCCTCCAGGAAACAGAAGTGCGGCTTTGTCCGAGGCAGTTGGCCAGCCGCCTCGGTCGCGGTGACGACGTCGCGACTCCAGAATTGCCCACCGATCCCCCGTGAACCAGCCCGGAGGCCCTTATTCCCTCGCAAGCGTGAGGACATGTCGATAAACCCTCTTTGCGCCCTCAAAGCCGCAGTTCAATCTGTGAGCGCCCGGCGAAACCCTTGTCCCGCAAGAGGTGAAGCGTTCCGCCACATTTTCCGGGTGGCGAGTTCACGCCAGCCCTCTGCCCCATTTCGTACGCTCGGACGAATATGGACGCGGCCATCGCCCCACACGCGGTCGTCCTGACCCTTCACACCCGCACATTCCGCCGCCGGGAGCGGACTCCCCCCGCCGTCCCCGGCTCCCCCACGAAACCCCTGCGACGCGCTCGCCCCCCACCGGGCGGGACCCGGCCGTCCTCCCGGCGCGGGACGGCGGGCCGCCCGGCCACGGCGTACGGAACACGACCATCGATCCCACCGGCGTACGCACCCTCACCGCTGCTACGCCCCGGGCCCCGGCTCCGGCAGCGTCCGCCCAGGCCGGGCGGACCGCCCAAGGCCGGCTGTCCGGCCCGGGCACGCGCTCCTCGGACACGCACTTCTCGGGCACGCCAACCGCCGTCATGCCGTGGGGGGACGATCACCTTGAGCTCCGACTGATCGTCGCTGACGTGGTTCTGCACCCAGCCCCGTGACCGCCGTTGCGCGGCGCGGGCGTGACGGCCACCGGCGCACCCGGCTCCCCCTCGGCCGAAGCGCCCACCGCGACCAGAGGCGGACGCCGACCCGGACGCACGACAGATCTCCTCACCGGGGAAGCAGGCCCGACCTGCGGGCGTGCCCGAGGCGCCACCCACTTACCTGGACCCCTGGAAGAGCACCGTGGTTGCAACGCACCGCCGTTGCCTTCTACGGGGTGATCAGGTCAGCGACTTCCCGGGCACTCCAGTGGCCGGCCGCGCCCGGGCGGGCCGCGACGTACGCGGCGACGGCGGCCACATCCCAGGCGCCCGCCTCCATCAGACCCGCCGACAGGTGCCGCACGTACGCCGCGGAGGGTTTGTTCCACTCGATCTGCTCCATGCTCCACGGAGCCGTGAAGGTGAGCACCGGGAACCCGTCCAGGGTGCCCAGGCGTACGAGCGTCTCGTAACGCCCGCCCCCCAGCACCGCCCTGCCCCGGACCAACGCCTCCGTCAGGTCGAGATCCGTCCCCGGCTCCTCGTACATCTCCTGGGCAGCGATGTCCGAGAACTGTTCGGCCGTGATGAGGTGCGCCCGCGCGAGGACACCCCCACGCGCGTCCGGGTCGTAGAACGCGCGCCCGCCCGTCCATACGGGCGACTCGGTCGCGAAGTACACCGTCCCCGCGACCTCCACCGGCACCGACGCGGCGGGCGCCTGGGCATCCCGGCACCCCCGGTACGTCCGCGAAGCTCCCGGAGGCCGCCCGCCGGCGAGGTAGCAGCCCAGACGGTCGAGATGCATGTTGGACCCGTACGACGTGTACCAGACGTGACCCGGCGAAGTGCTGCCCCGGTACCCCTCCTCGACGACGCCCAGGCCGGTCACCCCGCCACCGCCGCGAACGACCACCCCGACCACCGCTCCACCCGGATCGCGACCACAGGTCCCGCCGGGACGGTCTCGCGGTACTGGGGGTACTTCGCCTGAAGAAGACTTACCGGCCCTTCCCGCCGCACCGGGTCTTCCCACACCTCGGCCCAACCGTCCGCGCGCGCCCACCAGAGCGTCGACCAGTCGTCTCCGTAATGATCGACGAGGACGGCGACGCGACCGTTCTCCCGGATATTGCGCAGTCGCCGCAGGTCCCAGGTGCTCTTGGGCTTGTGATCGACGGCGAAGTAGAGCCGGTCCTCGTCGACCACGAACGTGACGGGCACCAGATGCGGAACACCCGCCCCATCGACGGTGGCGAGCCGGCCGACCGCCGCCCCTTCGAAGCGCGCCCGAGCGCTTTCAGGCCCAAGTTCCATACCCCGACCGTACCCAGCCCCGCGCGGGCAGAGGGCCCCGGGACCGCGAGCATCCCCGGAAGCCATCAATATCTCTGGAGGACCTTATGAGCGTAGAGCGGGACAACAGAGGTCATGAAGATTTCCTAACAATTGCAGCCAATGCGAATCGCGAATGATGTGATTACCAGGTAGTCCGAGAAACACGCAAAGCCGATCCGCCATTCCCCATTCGACCAATGAGAGGGTGGGTGTGGGCGCGTCGATTCAAATATTTCCAATGACTCCTATATCGTCGCGCTCACGACCAAATCTCCGGTCGCCACTCATGCAAAATTCACACAAGCAGACAGAAACATGGGAGCATCATGCAACAGGAGAAAACTAATCACGATACTAAGGAAAAGAATTGGAATCGCTACACCTTTTTCGCAACGCTGGGCCGCCTCATTCTACAAGCAATTCATGGCACGTTGGATCAATAGATCGAGCATTCACCACAGAGATCCCCACCCCCTTTTCAAGGCTTCGCGATGAGGCCTCCGGCCTCGGATTCGACCTGACTTCCCCCCTTTGTTTTTGATATTCGAGGGGGTGACATCACTGAGTCGGAGGCAGCGACGGGACGCCATAAGGCCTTGAGAGCCAACTTCATCCAGGAGAGCTCTCCGCAACAGAATATGGCGACAGTGCCGTGGGAGGCCGAACTAACACGTGAGTGGAGGGGCGTGCCCGTGATCAACGTCGGCGACATCGCCACCTTTCCTCGAACTGGACGTCGACAAAGAGCGAACAGCACGCCACTACCGTCACGAGGCCGGAAGCAGCCCTTCGACAATCCCCTCCTACCTGTCTCTGAGTTCGACCAAACAGAGCAAGGACATTCCGGGGGCATCTCATCAGGTTTCCCGGCAGACGCAAGAGCGGCGTTAGGCCGAAACGAGAAGGATAGTCGTCAGTCCGCGAGGTCCACAACGTTCCATTGCCGAGAAAATCTGATCACCCGGACCAAATCTTCAACGCGCACATCAACGTCAAATACACGTCGCCCGCCCAAGAACTACTGACCGAAATTGCAACTCGCGAGCCTTTGCTTGCAATCACGGCGCATTTGTTAGGAGTGTGCACCCTGACCTCATGCTGCAATCATTGCTATAAAGATCCCCGCATACGCAGGGAGCATCCATCCTCGCCCACGCTCTCGGGGTCATCCCCGCGTGCGCGGGGAGCAGAACGCTGCGGTGTCGTCGAAGGAGACGACACCGGGTCCATCCCCGCGTGCGCGGGGAGCAGCTCTCTTCCGGAAACGGCGGCCTTCGTGGAGCGGGTCCATCCCCGCGTGCGCGGGGAGCAGAGAGACCGGGGCGGGCGGATGGGCCACCTCGGAGGTCCATCCCCGCGTGCGCGGGGAGCAGACCATGCTGGGTACCGCCTTGGCCACGGCAGGGGGTCCATCCCCGCGTGCGCGGGGAGCAGACCGCGGTCCATCGGTTGATCAGCAGATGCGGGGGTCCATCCCCGCGTGCGCGGGGAGCAGGGCCCCCCTCTGAACGACAATCAGCTCAGAGTGGGTCCATCCCCGCGTGCGCGGGGAGCAGTCATCGGCGCCCGAAGCAGCGCAGTGAGAATCCGGGTCCATCCCCGCGTGCGCGGGGAGCAGCGTGGCCAGTTGGCATTCGGATAGGTGCACCAGGGTCCATCCCCGCGTGCGCGGGGAGCAGTCTCCGCGACCTGCGTCTTTATCCGCGCTGAGAGCGGTTTCGAGTACTTTCACCGACTCCGACAAACGCTACCAAAGCGACAGCAACATCACTTACCCCCTGCCGAAGCGCCGACGCTTGGACGCCTTGCTCCAGCCTGGTTTGGGTCCCTCGGCCAACGATGGCGCCTGGCTGCTCGGGCGCCGGATCAGGGTCAGGCCCTCATGGTCGGTCGGGTGCCACGCGTGGTCGTGAGTGCGGAAGGTGAATCCCTGCTCGTTGTTCGTGGTGTGCGCGAGGAGGGCGCGGCCCTGGTTCGCGTACTGCTGGACCTCGTCCCACAGGACGTCGCGAATCCTGGTCGACGGGTTGCCGATGAAGACCCCCGCCGAGATTTCCAAGAGCCAGCGGGTGAGGAATCCGCGGAGCCCTGGCGGGCAGTTGGTCAAGACGATCACAGTCACCAGATCACCGCCTCGTCCCCGTAGTTCCGGCCTGCGGCTACCTCGCGCCCACCGTCGCTCTGGAGAGTGACGCGGTCGCCTTCGGCTTCGGCCGGGTCGCTGCCCGTCGTGGTCGCTCCGGCTCCCAGCAAGAGGCCTTTGATGTCCTTTACGCAGCGGTCGAGCAGGCCGGTTTCGTTGATGCGGTCGCGCAGGGCGCGGCGGGTGCGGGAGCCGACGTCTTCCTCTCCCTCGCTCGCGATGTCGAAGGCCAGCGGAATAGCGATCTCGGTCTTGTAGAGGTCGGCGATGTCCAGGACGAAGGACAGCTCGTGGCCGGAGTGGACGAACCCGAGGGCGGGACTGCATCCGAGGGAAACAGCCACGGCATGGGCGATGCCGTACATGCACTGGGCCGCTGCGGTGATGCCCTGGTTGACGGCGTCACCGCTGGAGAAATCCCCCGGCGTGTACTTCCGGCCGCGCCAGGGGACTCCCGTACGGGCTGCCTCCGCGCGGTAGCAGTCCTTGACGCGACGGCCTTCGCAGCCGAGGAGTTCGTGACGGGTGAGCCCTGCGGGGTCCTCGTCGGGGAAGCGCAGGCGGTACATGGCACGGGCGACCGCGATGCGGCTGCGGACATTGGCCCACCGCGCCGCCTGCGCCTCGGCCAGGGCGGACGAGCGGGTCAGCGCGCGACCGCCCGCGTAGTAGCGCACCCCGTGCTCACCCACCCAGGCGACGGCCGCGCCGGTTTCCCCGAGGACGCTCATCGCCTGGTGGGTGATGCGCGTGCCGGGGCCCAGGAGGAGGGTGCCGATCGTGGCCGACGGGATATGGGTGGTGCCGTCGGCGTCCTCGGCGGTGATGGCGTTCGCGTCGCGGTGGACCGTGCACCGCTCCAGGTAGACGAAGGAGACCCGCTCTCCGGCGCGGGTGAGGTGCCTCGGCGTGAGTGCCGTGCGCTTGCCGACCGTCGTCACCGGTTCACCCGTCCGTGGTGGGGAGCGAGGCGAGGGTCATCAAGCCGCAGCCGTACGCCTTGGCCTTGCCGAGCCCCTGGACCAGGGTGCGGCGCAGTGCTTCGGGGTCGGTCACTTCGAGATGGCCGTCGAAGGTGACTGTCACCAGGCTGACCCGGTTCCGCTTCGCCGGGTCGTCGCCGCCCTTCGCGAATGACGGGGCCCGTTGATCCCTGACCATCAATTCGTACCGGTCACCGTGGTGCTTCTGCCCCTTGTGCGTCCGGCCCTCCGGCAGCAGCCTCTTCTCCTCCGCTTTCTCCACGACGCGGAACCCGGAGCGCTCCTGGCGGTCGAGGAGCCATCCCTTCTGGTGGACGGGGGTCACGTGCGCGGTCCGCTTGGTCGGTTCGCCGTCCTTGCGGCGGATGTGGTGGACGGGGTTGGCGGTGATCCGGAACGCCCACGTCTCGCCTGCGGCGAGACGTTCGAGGAACGGAGCGTACGGACGGCTCTGCCAACCCGGTGTCTCCGGATCCCGTGCTGCCGCCGGCCAGCCGGCCTGCTCGACCAGGTGGGTCAGATCGGGCCGCCCGGGGCTGACGACGTACAGGAAGACTTCGGCACGGGCGTTGTGGTCGAGGCGCCACAACACCCGGGGGCCGTCCGTGTCGGTGGGCAGCAGGCCGGGGAAGGACGCCATGACGGCCGCGTGCACCGACTGGGGCGAGGAGAGCAGCCGACGGGCTCCCGGGCGCGCGGTGTTCACGCGGAAACGAGTCAGATACATCAGGTGTCTTCTTCCTCCAGAGCGCCGAACACGTCGTGCTCCGGCACGGCTTGGGTGGTCGCCGATGTCGTCGCGGCCCTCGCCTGCGGGTTCGGCACGTCCACCGACGTACGGAGCACGGAGCGCAGGGCGTGCTTGCGCTGTTCGGCCGCGAAGCTGAGCGGCTGATCGCGCAGCGTGTCTGCCAGCTCGGCAGGTTCGTCGGGACGGGGTTCCCGCATGATCACCAAGGGCACCGTCCCGTGGCGGCGGCGCAGCTGCTGATACCACGCGGACGCCTGCCAGGGCTCGGCACGCAGAGCCTGTTCGAGGTCGTCGTCATGGTGGACGCCGAGTTCGACAGGACGGGCCGGCGGGCAGGAACGGCGTCCCAGAAAGACCGGGTGGACCGGCGTGCGCAGCGCGGAGTGGAGGTCGTCGATGAACGCCCTCTCTCCTTCGACCGCGGCGACGAAGACCGCGTCGGCCAGGTAGAAGCGCTCCGAAAGGGGCATGGACTTGCCGGTGACGGCGTGGTGGGCGGTTTGGAAGTCCCTTACGCGCGTGCCCGGCTGGTCGATCCGGACACCGAAGCGCAGCGCGCCGAGCCGCGCCAGTCCCTCGTCGTCACCGCGTGCCAGGCCCTGGGCGGCGGCCAGCATCCCGAGCACCCCGCTCTTCGTCGGGGCGGACTCGGTCGTACGGCGAACGAAGCGGGCAGCGGACCCCCACGACTGCAAGGGCCCGGCGAGGCACAGGGTGAGCACGCTCATGCGTGCCTCTCCAGGCGCTCGGCGACCGCCTGGCCGACCGACTCCACCAGCGCCGTCAGACTGGTCGCGTCCTCTCCGATTCCGGTGAGCTTCTCGGTGTTCGGGCCCACCCGGAGCACCCAGGAAACGGTGGATTCCTCATCCCCGTAGGCCCGCTCGACGTCCGGGATGTAGTCCGCCAGACGCGTCGACGCCTCCCACAGATGTCCGCTGCCCTGCTCACCGGACACGGGCTCCTCGAAGGCCCCGACGAAGCTGATGGGGCGCGTGGTGCGGAGCTTCACGATGACGGCGTCCGGCATCGTGTGGTGGCCGAAGGTGTTGATCTTTCCGGTGGGCAGCGAGGCGATGAATCCGTGGACGAAAGCCTCCACAGCCCGCCGCACCGGCGTGCTGGGAGCTTCGCCCTCGCGCAGGCCCTCCCCCAGGTTGGCGGCGAGCTGGTGCACTCCCAGGGCCGCGTAGCGGTAGAGGGTGGCCGAATTGAAGTCGACGTTGCCGATCATTCCGGCTCCGGGCTCCGCGTCGGTGTTCTGATCGTCCACGGCGGTGTAGTAGTCGGATTCATTTTCGACGCGGTGCACGCTGATGGCGTGAGCGACCTGGACGGCGGCGTCGACGTTGAGGTCGGCGGAGTCCGCAACCATGCGGCCGAACAGCGCGATGTCGACGGAATGCAGGGTGTCGGCGATCTCCTTGGCGCGGGTCTTGGTCTCCTTGTCCTTGAGGAAGGCCTTGATGTCGTCCGCTCCCTTCACAGCGAGCGCGGCCAGGCCGTCCAGTTGCCGGGCGCTGAGGAACATCAGGTACTTCGACTCGGGCTCCGGTTGGGGCGAGCCCTCCTTCGCCGCGTCCGTCTTCCGCTTCGGCACCTCGATCTTGGAGCCGGTGGCCGCCTGGATCACCTCGGCCGCGAGGAGGAGCGCCGCCGAGCCCTTCAGCGACTGGTCGAGGCCGGTGATACGAGCGGCGAGCACCTCGGCGACCTTCTTGGTCCGGACGCCCAGCTCGCTCGGTTCAAGGAGATTCTCGTCCTTGAAGTACGTGCGAGTGGCCCGCTTCCACGCCTGGCTGGATACGCGTGCGCGCGGCACCCCGCCGTAGACGGCCGACTTCGGTGCGCCGGTGTCGTCGCGGTTGAGGTTGCTGGGCGGGACGGTCTGCAGGGCGTGCACGTCGAGGAAGATGCGGTTCACGAGGCGTCCTTGTCGGTGGTGTCGGCGGTGTCGGCGGTGTCGGCGGTGTCGGCGGTGTCGGCGGTGTCGGGTCCCCGGTAGGCGTGGAACGACCGGCCCCACGCCCGCCGTACGATGTCCCGCCCGCCGGGCTGCTGCCAGCGGTACAGGTGCTCGGCGAGCAGGGCGTAGTCGAGTGGGATGTCCTCGCGGCGCAGCAGCAGAACGATGTCGCGCAGCCGCTGGGCGAGGGCGGACAGGTTCGGCGCGGTCCCGGCCCGGACGAATCGCTTGCGGATCGACTCGTCGATCTCGTCCCTCGGCATCAGCCTGCGGACGGCCGCGCCGAAGCCGGTGGGGGCCTTCGGCCGGTCCGGCTGGTGCATGCCGTTCCCCCGGGACTGCTGGTGCAGGGCCCACAGCGTCAGGGAGACGTGCACCGCGTCCTCGGCGTAGGTCAGCTCGTCCTCGTTGAGCGGCCACGAGCCGTCGGGCTGCTCGTAGAGCCCCCTCGTGTCGGCCAGACCCCACAGGTCGGGTACCTCAGGGAACTCCTTGCCGGCGCCACGGCGCAGCCTGGCCAGGGCCGCCACCGCGTACGGCACGTCGTTCAGGTAGTCCTTCTGGAGCCGGGAGATGATCCTGCCCGTGACGGACCCGATCCGTTGAGGATGGGGGAGCATGACGGGCTCGGCGGCAGTGGTCATGCGGGCACCTTCGGGGAGAGGGCGGAGGGGGCGGTCCCGGGCGCGGGATCCGTGTCCGGTGGCCGAGCCGCGGGCGGGCCGCCGTCAGGGGGTGGGGCGGAGAAGGGATCACTCAGGGCCTTACGGAGCCGACCGCGGAACCACTTGTCCGCGAGGCCCGAGTTGAGCCAGAGCGTGCCCTTCTTGGACGCGAGGACCCGGCCTTCCCAGGCAGCGTCCCCGGCGTCGGCCATCAGGCGGTCGCCGAGCCTCGCGATGATCCGGTACACGTCCCGCTGCCAGACTCCGCGCTGCTCGAAGGCGTCGCCGGCCTCGGTGAGCTCCAGCAGCCAGGTGCGGTACGGGCCGTCCAGGGCCGCGAAACCGAGATCACGGGCGGTGGCCCGGGGTCCCTCGGTCTCGGCTCCCGCGGCACGGGCCAAGTCCGTGGCCAGATCACCGAGCGCGGTGACGGCGTCCTCGGCGTCGCGCACCGCGTCCATGGCCTCCTGCGCGTACACGCGGTCCCGCTCGTGCAGCAGGACGACGTCCATGGCGAGCCGATCGTCCACGATCTCGTCGACCACCGACTGCTGAGTGCCGTACGCCGCACCGATGACCCTCGCCCGGATGAGAAAGCCCCGGGGCAGCTCTCCCTCGGTCACCAGCCGGGCAATCCATTCGAGAATGCCGGGCCGCAGGTACGGTGCGGCTTCGGCTCCCTGGGTGGTCTCGGCCCGGGTGGCGATCAGCGAGGCGAGCCCTCGCCAGGCGGAGCGCGCCGGATCGTGCTCGCGAGGCAGGTAGACCCGGGCCTCACCGCGTTTCTTCTCCTGCGCCTGGCTGCGCCGCCATCCCGTCATCGGCTCGGACGCGTTCATGTTGTGCGCGGTGAGCGGATCTCCGTAGCCGAGGACCACTCCATGGGCACCCTCCGCGTCGAAGTGCAGCCTCAGCCGGCGCGTCTGCCAGGTGTACAGGTCCTTCACCCCTGAGGGCCTGCGCGGCTCGGAGGCCCCGGGACCACAGTGTTCCCGGTCCCAGGCCGGCCGGTCGTCCTCGCTGAACCGCATGGTGGCGGTGTCCGCGCCGACCAGGTTGAGCAACAGGGTCTCCCGCAGGGTGCGGCCCTCGGCGAAGACTCCGCCGAGCGTGCCGGCCCATCCCACGCCCAGCGGATACACCTTGCCCCCCTTGACCCGTTCGTCGCCGTCGACACCGGACTTGATGCCGGACGTGTCAAAGGCGTGCGCATGGACGATCCAGCGGGCAGCCTCGGCGAAGCCGAGACGGCTGACGGTGGGCATGCGCGAACTGAAGAACGGCTCACCGTTCGGGACGTCGGCAACGATCCGGTTGAGGGAGAAGACTTCGTCCCGTGCCGTGCGCAACCCCGCGACCTGGAAGAACGGCGCCGTCGGATGCAGCAGATCGAACCGGCCACGGTGGCCGTGGAGGTATCCCCCCACGGGTGCGAAGCACTCCTCGTCGGCCCACAGCTCGCCCCAGTGCTCGCTGTCCCGTGGCCCGTCGAGAGCATCGTGGGCAATCGCGAGAAGCAGACGCAGGAGGGCGAACTCCTGCGTGGGAAGGTCGCCGACGAGCCGACGCACGTCGGCCGCCTGAGTGAACACCTCGCGCAGCGAGAGCTCGGCCACTGTGCCGTCCCTCCGCTGAATCGGCAGCCAGGGGCGTTCGGTCAGGTCGAACGATAAGCCGCCATCACTCACCAGCTTTTGACATGGTTCAGACATGTTTCACCTCAAGACCGTCGGTCTGGCTGTACTTGAGCGAAAAGCCTGCCAGGTGGGTCTGACAATCGAGGTCCAGCGGGAGAACCAGCAGGCCGGCGAGCCAGTGACTGTCCTTCGCCTGCCAGGCGGGTACGTACAGCTCCTCAAGCTCACTGATCGCCCGGTCCATCACCTCGGCGTACGAGAACTGAATGGGCAGACGCAGACCGCATCCCGCCGCGGCCCGCGCCGCCTTCGCCGTCGGCACCCGGTCGACGGGAAGTTCGACGCCACCTCGTCCATCCGCCAGCCATGGCACGGTCGCCAGCGATCCATCGGCACGGCGCTGGACGACGACCACCTCCAAACTCTCCTTACTGTCGCGTACTTGAGCGCGTCCGGAGGGTGTGTCGTCCATGTCTCCGACGCCGGCCGCGACCCACCCGATGAGGGGACGCCCCGGCCTGCCCACGCCACCGAGACGGAACACTTCCGCACGCTCGGCCTGGTCCTTACGGTGCTTCTCGTGCCGCTCCAGCGCCGTCGCCATGGCGGCCGACCAGCTCTCGGGACCGGCCACCCCGTCCGCGTACGCCTCCCGCACCAGCACGCTGATGTCCCCGGGCAGACGTACGGGCCGGGCCGTCTCGTCCAGATGCGGCAACAGGGCGGCGGCCGAGCGCAGCAGCGCGTAGGCCCCGTACACGGCGACCGATCCCCGCACCGGCGCGGGCACGTCCGCACTCCAGTCCACGCCGGTGACGAGGCACCGGGCGGCGCGCAGCCGCTCGGGCCGATCGCGCTGGTCCACGCCGCGTTGATGGCGGTGGAGACGTCCGGTCCGCTGCAGCAGCAGGTCGACCGGGCACAGGTCGGTGACGAGGAGGTCGAAATCGACGTCCAGGGACTGTTCGGCGACCTGGCTGGCGACGACGATGTGCCGCTTGTCCGGACGGGCGTCCTTCACCTTCTCCGGGGGGCCGAAGCGGGCCAGCAGGCCGGCGTCCTTCGCCGCGCGGTCCACGTCGATGAAGCACGAGTGGGCGACGGTCACGTGTTCCTCGCCGAACCGTTCACGCAGAACTCGGGCCGTCTCCAGGACCCGCTTGACGGTGTTGCGTACGACCAGCGCACAGCCGCCACCGTCGAGTTCGGCCGCGAGCCGGTCGCCGAGAACGACCAGTTCGTCGTCGAGCCGTTCGAGATGGACCTCTCCGGCACGGGCGGAGGCGGGGGGAGCGTCGATGACGGGATCCGCGCCCGGCGCGGCCGTGGTCAGCAGCGGGTAGGCGGCGGCCTGAGCGACCGCCTCGAACTCCGGCGCGTCCGGCTTCACCCCGGCGTACGCCTCCGCGAGCTGTCGTCGCCGGGCCGCCGGGAGAGTCGCGGACAGGACCACCACGGGCACCCGGTAGGCACCCAGCCACGACAGCACCCTGTCCAGGTAGACGCTCATGTACGTGTCGTACGCGTGCGCCTCGTCGATCACGACGACCTTGCCCGCCACGGCCAGGTGCCGCAGCGCCAGGTGACGGCTCTTGAGGCCGGCGAACAGGAGTTGGTCGACGGTCCCCACGACGAACGACGACAGCATCGCCTTCTTGCGACCCCGCAGCCACTCATGGGCGACCAACTCGGCCGGGGCGAACCGCTTCCCGTCCGAAGGCCGCCATTCCTCCGTATCGGCGTCCAGGTCGACGGCGGCGATCGGCCGCCGGCTCTCGCCCATGAGATCGGCGTAGTCCTCGTTGAGCGCGGCCTTGGAGTGGGCCAGCAGGACAGAGAACTGAGCGCCCTCCTGGGCGGGCAACCGCCCCAGCCAGTCCAGCAGCCGGGGAAACATCGCGTTTCCGGTGGCCATGGTGGGCAACGCGAAGAACACCCCGCCCGCACCCGTACGAGCCGCGAAAACCTCGGCCACGGCCAACGCGGCCTCCGTCTTGCCCTCCCCCATCGGCGCCTCGATCACCATCAGCCCCGGCACAGGCATCTCACGCGCCCGCCGCACCGCCGCCTCCTGCACGGGCCTGGCCCTGGCCCCGGGCGGCAAATCGAAGCGGGACGCGAACAACTCCTGCGGATCCCGCGGCGGCTCCTCGGGCAGCCAGGGCGGCGGAAGGCGCAGCCCTCGCCAGGCGGCGGCCACGCGCTCCTCGTCGGTACGGGGGGTGTCCTGCGGGAAATACGGGAAGAGCTCAGGGTTGCTGGCGATCCAGTCGGCAAGAATCACGAGTGCGGAGAGCAACACCTGTACGGGCTGCGACAGTTTCACGGCTCGCCAGTCGCCGCCGAGCCGTTCCCGTACGCCGTACTCGGCGGCGCACGCGTCGAGCAGCTCCCCCTGGACGCGCCGCCAGACCGCCTCGCTGGGCCCCGGGGTCCGGAGCAGCTGGGGCCGGTCCATCAGGTCCTTGATCTGCAGGTGCTCCGGGGGCACCCCATGATGACCACCCACGACGACCGTGAACTGCGCCGACTGCTTGACCGTCCAGCCGTGCTCCTCTTCGAGCCAGTCACCCAAGAGGACTTGGCCCGCCAACCCGTGCGGGGCGATCTTCCGGTCATGACCGAGCTGCCCCTGGGTCTTGGCCTTGAGCCCGGCCTCGCTCATCACCTGGGCGAGCTGATCGACCTGGCAGGCGAAGGCGGGCGTCGCCTTACCGATGTCGTGCACGGCGGCCGTCCAGGAGACGAGCAGCCGTGCGTCGTCATGACCACCCGGCAGCGGCTCAGCGATCAACTGCTTAATACTCGCGGGCAGCCAGCGGTCCCACAGCAGCCCGGCAACGGCGGCACTGTCGGCCATGTGCCGCCACAGCGGCAACCATCCCTCGGTATCCCGGTCGTGCTTGGCCCACACGGTCCGCGTCGCTGCGGAGAGGCGGCCTCCCAGCCCCGATCGGGGTTCTCTTTCGCCCGTCATGGTCTGATGAATACAGGCAAATCAGCGAGCGTGAAGGCTTTACGTGCAATTGACGGCGCCCTCGGTTTGATTGAGGCAAACGTGCCACCTGAGGAACGGGCGTGCTCTAAGATCCGCCGGTGCGCTCGATGGCGACCAACGGCTTATCAGGCGCAAGCCACGGATGAATTGCAGCCTTATGTCTCATTTGACGGAATCAATGAAACTACGCGGAAACCGCGCCAGCGGCCGCTAACGCCGCAGGTCACGGAGTCTGCTCCCCGCGCACGCGGGGATGGTCCCAGGGTCGACTCGTTGCTGTTGAACGCGGTGGTCTGCTCCCCGCGCACGCGGGGATGGTCCCACGGCTCGGGTGTCGCCAACCTTCGACGGGCCCTGCTCCCCGCGCACGCGGGGATGGTCCCCAGCGCCAGGCGGCCGATGCTGCTGCTCGTTCCTGCTCCCCGCGCACGCGGGGATGGTCCCTACCTCCTCCCCCGACCCCCTCACCATCAGCGCTGCTCCCCGCGCACGCGGGGATGGTCCTTCGGCGACAGCGAGTCCGAGGTGAACCGGCGGCTGCTCCCCGCGCACGCGGGGATGGTCCCGCCTCCGCCCCCCTTGATCACAAGGCTGTTAGCTGCTCCCCGCGCACGCGGGGATGGTCCCGCTCGGTCTCGGGGGTCGACTTCCTTGCCAGTCTGCTCCCCGCGCACGCGGGGATGGTCCCGCTTCCGTCGCGACGACCAGGACCCGTGACCCCTGCTCCCCGCGCACGCGGGGATGGTCCCCGGCGTCCACCCCTCGTCCTCGTGGGTGTTGAGCTGCTCCCCGCGCACGCGGGGATGGTCCTCCGAGGAGTAGACCATGGTCGAGATCAACGGCCTGCTCCCCGCGCACGCGGGGATGGTCCCCTGGAGCGAATTAACACGGAGAGGGCCGACAACTGCTCCCCGCGCACGCGGGGATGGTCCCACCAGGGCGGAAGTCCTCAAGGCCGAAGCGATCTGCTCCCCGCGCACGCGGGGATGGTCCCAATGGCACCGAACGCCGTCCAGTCGTCAGTGTCTGCTCCCCGCGCACGCGGGGATGGTCCCCCCGAGATTCGTTGGGTCATCGCACAGAGCCTCTGCTCCCCGCGCACGCGGGGATGGTCCCGTCAACCGGTTGACGTTAGAGCAGACGAACCGCTGCTCCCCGCGCACGCGGGGATGGTCCCTGGCTCGCGTCGAACGCCAGATGGCCATGGATCTGCTCCCCGCGCACGCGGGGATGGTCCCCCGCCCCAACCGGCCGCCCCGCACGATAGGAACTGCTCCCCGCGCACGCGGGGATGGTCCCCTCGGGGATCGCCTCGCGCACCACCAGCCCGTCTGCTCCCCGCGCACGCGGGGATGGTCCTCAACCTGCAGGTGGGAGCGCACGCCGGGCGCGCTGCTCCCCGCGCACGCGGGGATGGTCCCGCCAGGACGTCCCGTCGAACTTGTCCAGCGCCTGCTCCCCGCGCACGCGGGGATGGTCCCTGCAAGGCGGCGGCGACCTGGACGACCCGGAACTGCTCCCCGCGCACGCGGGGATGGTCCGAACGCTATCGGCTCGTACGGCTGGGGGCCGACCTGCTCCCCGCGCACGCGGGGATGGTCCCAGCGGGCCCGCCGAGGCTTTGAGGTTGGCGGACTGCTCCCCGCGCACGCGGCCGTTGCTCGGGAGGTGCCGATCAGTTGGTCAAGGAGGGTTGACGGGGTTTCAGGTTCGCTCTTTTGGTCGTTGCCTGGTCGGCGTAGTGCTTTTCCTCGAACTCGATGGGGCTGAGGTAGCCGAGCCGCTTCTGGATGCGCCGGCTGTTGTAGAAGCCGTCGATGTACTCGAAGAGTGCGAGGTTGGCTTCGGCTCTGGTGGCGAAGACGCGACCGCGGACGCACTCGGTCTTCGTCAGCATCCACAGGTTCTCCGCCA